>CAJOPK010000118.1 GCA_905236255.1 uncultured Selenomonadaceae bacterium
CCGGCCGGCGTGCAAGGAACGAGTGCCGGACTTCCGGTAACCAATTTTCCGACGTTCACCGGGTGGAAACCGTCAACGTCTTTTCGCGGATCAATCCGGTTCAAAATTTCTTCCGAATCGTTTTTTATCGCGTCCGGCAGGGGAAGTTGTACCAAAATCCCGTGAATGTTTTTATCGTCGTTAAGTTCGTCGATTTTTGCCAAAAGTTGCTCTTTGGTCGTATTTTCCGGCATTGCGATATTTTCGGAACGAATACCGAGTTCTTCGCAAGCCTTGTGTTTATTGCGGACATAAACCTGAGAGGCGGGATTTTCGCCGACGATTATAACGGCGAGTCCCGGCGTAACATTGAATTTACTTTTGAGTTCTTCGATTTCAAGCCGCGCCGATTCTTTTATCCGGGCGGCGAAATCTTTTCCGTACAAAATTTTTGCAGACATATCATACCTCCGAAAATTTTTTTACAAACTCCATTTAAAAATTTGAGCCAAATTTATTTTCAATCCGGGCAAAATTGAAACCGGAACTTCATTTTTAACGGCAGCTTTTTCTTCAACATTCAAAAATACAAATTCCTTTTCCGTGTAATGCTGATATTCACCGCCGAAAATAAATTTCCCCTCTTGCAAAAGATAAACGTCAATACACTTCATATAAGGATCGACAATCCAATATTCTTTTACTCCGACCGATTCGTAAGTATCCTTTTTTACGGTTAAATCCCGGTGCTTTGTGGATTTTGAAAGAACTTCCACAACCATATCCGGGACAATGCTGATCGGAGCGTACCAGTCAATCAAATTTTCGTTTTCGGTTTTTATTACGGTCAAATCCGGTTGAAACATTGAGCCGTCCGGCAGATATAAATCTATGTTATCGGTGAAAACATATCCGCCGATGTTGTTGTCCTCCATGTAATTTTCGATAATTCTTCCGAGATAAAACAAAGTTCTGTTGTGTCCGGGATTTGGTGCGGGTGCCATATACTTTATTCCCCCTATGATTTCGTAATTGTCGCGCATATATTCAAGGCGTTCGTTAATCATTTCTCCCCGCCTCCTTTTTTACAAATCTTTAAGCGAAATTCCGTCTTTGGTTTTCCAATCCTTTAACCCGTTTGAACTGTTTCCGGTAACAAATCCCGCCGCAGAAGAAGGACTTTGAAAAAGCACATCTTCCCGCAAGATATTTTTGGAATCAATGTTTGCATTTTTTCTTGCTTTGATTATTCCCGGACCCAAAACTTTTGTCTTTTCGTCGGGAGAAATTTTACTGCCTTTCAAAACAACAAAACCTTCGGAAGTTTGTCTGCCGGTTGCTTCAACCGTGAAATTTGCCGATTTAATATGCCTTTTGAGGAACAAAAGAGGAATTTCTTCGACATCATTATTATCAGATTCGACGGAAATTTTTTGAGTACTGTCAAGCGGTTCAAAAATTTTGTGACCGAAAGTCCCCATTATTATTTTTGCATACTCGGCAAATTCCTCAAGTTCGCTCTCTTTTTCTTCGGTAATGTGTCCGGGAGAAGGATCGTTTGCATTTTTTACCTCATAACGTCCCGCCTTTATCGCAAGATTACAGAATTTATTTTCGAGAAAACTTATTTCGGTAGGACCGAAAGAATTATTTGAAGTCGTAAAAACGACGGCTTCAATCCAATAATCTTTTTCCGGATTTTTCTTGTGTTCCGAAAGTCTTTCCAAAATTCCCTCACCGTTTTTTCTGTTTCCGGCTTGCCCGATATAAGCGACGGGTTTTCCGGTGTCATCGGAAGTTCCGAAAAGAAAATAAACTCCGCTCTGCTTTAAATAAGAAATATTTTTACAACGCTCAATTTCCGTTCTCGGTATCCTGTAAGCCAAACCCGTCCAATTTGCTATGGTGGATTTAATTCTTCCGCCGGGAGTTCCGTCCATCAAGAACATATTGATATTTTTTCCGCTCATTTTTTGATACCTTTTCAAAATTCCGCCGACAAAATTTTCTCCGTAATTTCGTCAAGTTGTTCTTTTGTCGGAACGTGTGCAATTCGGATTTTTTCAAGACAAATTTCAAACCCGCCGGCTTTCAATTCTTCCTCAATCATGCCGATACTTTGCCCGCCCCAGCCGTAAGAACCGAAAGCAAAAGCCTTGTGATTAACCGGTTGCAAGCCCTTGACATAGCAGAGAAATTCGGCGATCGTCGGCATCATTCCGTTATGAATCGTGGGGGAGCCGACGGCCAAATATTTGCTCTTGAAAATATCCGTCGCAATATCGGCAAGCGGCGTGGTCTTTACGTCGTAATAAGCTGCGGGAATACCGCGCTTTGCAAATGCCTCCGCAATCGTTTGCGCGATAATTTCGGTGGAGTGCCACATCGTATCGAATACGACGACCGCCCGATCTTTAACTTCACCGCTTGACCAATCTTTATAAGCGTCCAAAATTGCGGGAATATTTTTGCGCCAAATTACGCCGTGTCCGGTTGCGATCATTTCAATTTCAAGACCGCCCAAAGTTTTTAAGGCATTTTGCGCCTGTTTTCCGAAAGGCATCAAAATATTTGCGTAATATTTTTTTGCCTCGTCCAAAATAATTTTCAAATCGTTCTCGTCATCAAAGCGCATCGAAGTCGCCAAATGTTCACCGAAAGCGTCATTTGAAAAGAGAATTTTCTCCTCCGGGCAATAAGTCACCATTGAATCCGGCCAATGCAACATGGGCGTCGGGACAAATTGCAAAGTTCTCTTGCCGATTGAAACGGAATCGCCCGCTTTGACCGGTTTGTAATTCAAATTTCCGTAACGTCCGGTAAGTCCTTTTAATCCGTTCGGCGAACTCGTGATAATTTCGGCGTTCGGCGCAATCTTTGCCATGAAGGGCAGGGAACTTGAATGATCCGGCTCGACATGACTTGAAACGATAATCTCAATTTTCGCCGGATCGATTACGCTCGAAATTCTTGAAATCAATTCGTCTTTGAAAGTATCTTTAACCGTGTCAATCAAAGTAATTTTCTCGTCCAAAATCAAATAGGCGTTGTAAGTCGTGCCGCGATGAGTTTCATATCCGTGAAAATTCCGGAGCGACCAATCGACCGCACCGACCCAGTAAATATTTTCCGCAATTTTTACGGCTTTGCAATTATTGTTCATATCAAAAATTCTCCTCCCGAAAATCACATGAAGTACTGCTCATAAATTACAAACGCAAAGAGGACAACCGCAAATCCCATTGAAACAAAACCTATCCGCTCCGCCCAAACGTCCTGAATCTCGCTGAGGTTTGCATGACGGCGAATAAAAGTCGTGGAAAGCGAAATTACCAAAGTTACATAAAGTGCGCGGTTTGTATTTGAAAAGTGCATCCAGCCGATACACATGACGATAATTGTAAACGAAAGAATCGCCATGAGCAAATAATCTTTTCCGCCTTTTTCCGTTTTTTTTGTAACCGTTTTAACTTTCGGCTTAATCTTCTTCAAAATTTTTTTATATTGTTTTGCCATTAAAGTCACCGACCTTTCAATTTTTCAAAAATATTTTAACACAAAAATTTATTTCCGAAAAGGCGAATTGAAAATACTTGAAAGCGGCGTATCGTTTCCGCACAAATTTTTTCACATAAAAAATCGACAAACATTTGAGTCTGTCGATTTTTTTATTTCAAATTTTCCGGCGCATTTTCTCCGAAAGTGAAGAAGTATCCGATTTTGAAACACTCTTCAAGAAAAATTCTGTCCTCTTCCGTTTTCGCACCGGAAATTTCGGTGACTGCGCGCTTGGCATTGTAAATTTTTTCCCCGTCCGTGTAAAAATTTTGATTCAATGCCTTTGAATTTTTGGGAGTAATCTTTTCGCCCATCGAAAAAAGTTTTTGCTCCCAGCCGCGCTCGTTTGCCGCATCTTTATGAATAAGCAGCGAAAATTTATCCAGGAAGAAGGCGGTATTTTTGTAAAAACCGACGAAGATAAAATTTTTGTCGATATAAACCCGCTCCGGAGAATCGGGCGGCAGAACTTCTCCGGACTTTGCAATTTTCTCGATTTTTTGCATATACAAAGTCGCCGGAGTTGGTTTTGTTTCCTTCTTCCCGACTTTGGGCGGATTTTTTTTGTCGGCTTTTTTGGGCTTTTCGATTTTAAATTTCGGAAGATCGTAAGCCTCCGCCGGTTCGACACCGGCAAAAACAAAGGCGGCAAAGAGAATTGCCGCCGTAATTTTCTTCAACATGGAATCATCACTTCCCGAAAATATAATCCTCGTTCAATTTTCGTGAACCCGGCTTTTCATCGACCGACTTCTTTTTCTTTGAAACAGGTCTTTGAACGGTTAAAAGCTCCGGATTTTCAAAACGATTTCCCAAAACTTTCAAGTTATCGCTCTCGTATAAATTTTGCATATTTCCGTTGATAAGTTTTACGACAAAACTCCCGTGAAAAAATTCGACGGTACCGATCCTGCCGTTTTCAAAAGAAACTATGTCGTCTTCATAAATCTCCGCTCCGTCAATATCCGTGAGTCCCGTAAATTGACCTATGGTATCGGCATCGACGCGATATCCTTCATAACCGTTTTCATAGACAAAAATATGCGCCTGCGGACCCGGATCTCCGTAAGTCCCGCGTTTCAGGTAAAAGCCGTAAATCCAAACACTTTTCATTTCGCCGCTGAATATCTGAAAAGTTTTCAAGCCGCGATATTTGATTTCGCGTTCAGCCATAAAGAACACCTCCAAAGACGGTGCTTGTCCGATCAAATGCTTTGATAAAAACTCAAAATGCTTGTATTTTTTCCCTTTCCTTAAAAATCACATTCCAAGCAAAAACTCCCGTAATCCGATGACTTCGACTTTGTTCCGAATTTTACCGGAATTTAAAGAAACAGGCAATATTTTTTCATAATTCTTTAATTTTTTTACCGGGCGCAAAAGTCTTGTATGCTCCGAATTTTCTTGTCCCGGCAGGAATTGAACGTAAAATTTTTCACTTTCCGAAAAAGCCGCAAAACTTACAGGAAAACTTGCGTATCTCCCGTTCCGCACGTCATAACCGCGCCGCAAAAGTTCAAGACAAATCGCATTTTCCGCCAAAATATTTTCGGCATCCGGCGCAAAATTCAAGGCGGCATTTAAAATTCCGTTATCCGCAAAATAAATTCTTTCCAATCCGTTCAAAGGCGCATCGGCTTTAATGTCATACCTGCGGACGCGCCGGATAATTCCGGCATCTTCGGCAATTTTCAAATAAGCCTCCAAAGTAAAAGTCGTAATTTTTCGCCCGATTGAATCGCAATAATCGGAAATTTCGGCGGGCTTTACGCCCTTTGTGCCGGTTCGCGCCAAAATCCTCAAAAGCGAATCAAACAAGCCCGCATCGCGAATGAAATATTCCGCAACAATATCTTTGTAAACCGTTTCGTAATAAATACCGGTCAACAAATTTTTCAAATATTCCCTGTCGGCATTAAATTTTACGACAGCCGGCAGACCGCCGAAATTTATGTAATCGGAAAGAAGCTTTTCCGGATATTGTGCAAGGAAAATCTTTTCGTAATTTGCATAGGAAATCGGGAAAAGCTCCAAAACGTCGATATTGTCCGGAAAAAATTTTTGAAGTTCGCCGGTCATTTTAGACTTGCCGGTACCCGTCAAATAAATTTCCGACGGATAGCCGGTGAAAAAGGCATTGACGGCTTTTTCCCATTCGTTCACAAGTTGAATGTTATCGAAAAGCAGGTAAACGTGTTCCAAAGTTTCGATTTTCCCGCCGACAACTTCATACAGCTTGCGGAAATCCCGGATACTTTGATTTTCTTCAAAGTCGATATGGATTATTTCGTCGTCCGAAACTCCTTCATCATTTAAACGACGAATAAAATTTTTCAGCAAAGTGGTTTTTCCGATTCCGCGAAGTCCGGTTATGATCTTTATTGAAAAATTTTCGCGCAGGTCCAAAAGCTTGTCCGATAAAGTTTCATCGTTCAATTTTACTCACCGCCCCCCGTTTTCGATAAAATTTCCGGTTTACTTGATGCGCTTTTTCTTGTCTTTTTCTTCCCGGATATTTTGCGCAATGTCTATAAAAAGTTTTCCGTCCAAATGATCCGCCTCATGTTGAATACAGCGCGCCAAAAGTCCTTCCGCTTCAATCTCTTTTGTCTTGCCGTAGCGCGTAAGATAGCGTACGCGGATTTTTTCCGCCCGTTCGACCTCGCCGTAAATGTCCGGGCAGGAAAGACAGCCTTCCGTGTCCGTTGCGGATCCTTCCCGCCAAATTATGACCGGGTTCAAAAGATCATGACGACTTTTTCTGTCAACATCGACGACGACGGCACGAACGGTTTCACCGACTTGAGGCGCGGCAATTCCCACGCCGTCGCTCGCGTACATGGTGTCCGCCATATCGTCGAGAAGTTTTTTTATCTTTTTGGTAATTTTTGTAACTTCCGTGCAAGTCTGTTTCAAGACCGGATCGCCGGCCTTTTTTATTTCAAGCAATGCCATAAAAATTTTTTCTCCTCTTTCTTTTAACTTTCGTGCGAAAGAATTTTATCATAAAAATTTCAAAAAAAAAGACTTCAAACAAAAATTTTTACCCGGTTGAAATTAAACTACACGGATAAAAATTTTCGGTGAAGTTTCACAAATTTATCTGCCCTTTGAACTTTCGCCGCGCACGGGAGCCGAATAATCATCGTCCGGAGAATTTTCCGGAATTGTCCTGCGTTCTATCGTCGGCTGCGAATTTGACCGGGAAGTTGAGCGCGACGAAGAAGTATTGTCGGAATTTTTGTACCCGTAATTTTCTCCGGAATAAGAACTTGAGTTGCGTCTTTCGGAATCGCCGGAAGTTGAAGAGGATTCGTTCGAATAAGAATTGCGTCGTCTTTCGGAAGAATCATCGGAATTGTTATAACTTCTGCGCGAATTGCCGGAAGAATTTGATGAATAACTGCGAACCGCCCTGCCGACGTTTTCGTCACCTTCGCGAGTGTCGCGTGCTTCGGAAGGAATGGAACGCTTGTATTCGGTCGCCGCCTTCTCAAATTTTTCTTTGAGATTGGGATCAATCGTAATTCCGAGTGCTTCCGCAACCGACATTCGGAGCTGTTCAACGTCCGGAATCCAATAACTTACTCCGTCAATGTACATGGGTTTTCCCGGAACCATAGCCGTATCCAATCCGTTTTGATGTGCTTCCTTCAAAGTGCCGGCAAGTTCCAAAAGTTCCCGGAAAGTCATATCCGTTTCAACCGCATCGATAACTTCGCGAATAATCGCCGGTATGCGCGGAATTATTTCGGGGGAAGTGATTTTTGCCATGCAGGCGGACATAAATTCCTGTTGCCGGCGTACACGTCCTATATCGCCCTCTTCGTCACGATAGCGCACATAAGTAACCGCCGTTCCGCCGTCCATGTGCTGTTCGCCGGGATAAAGATCTATAATAAGACCGCCGTCGTCGTCCCAAGGATCTTCGTAATACATTCTCTTTTCGACGTTGATGTCAATTCCGTCAATGGCATCAATTATTTTGACAAAGCTGCGGGTATTGATTATGACATAGTGATCTATATCCACGCCGAGAAAACTTTCGACGGTCGCTTCGGTCATGGGTTCTCCGCCGTGTGCAAAGGCGGCATTTATTTTATCGTAGCCGCGCCCGGCAAGTTTTACGCGGGTATCGCGGGGAATGGAAAGCAACGTCGCCCGATCCGAGTCGGGATCTATCGTCGCTATCATCAAAGTATCCGAACGTCCGATATCGTCTTTGCGAACGTCCACACCCATTATCAAAACCGTCGTCTTGTCCTTAATCTTCAGCAAATCTTCTTCGGGAATCGGTCGAACAATTTCTTTTTTGGTGACCGGATCTTTTTTCGAGCCGCCGCCGAAAATTGTGGAAGATGCAACCATTGCGCCGGCAACTGCGGCAACAAGAAAGCAAACGAGCAACAACATTACCGGCCAAATACTGCGTTGTTTACGTCGATTGCGCGGCGGAATACCGGAATTTTCCAAAGAAACACATCCCATCAAAAAAATTTTTTTCATTCAAAAACTGCGGGCATTATAACACAAACTTTGAAAAATTTTAATCATCGTGAAAAATTTTTGAAAAATTTTTTCGTCGCCCGGATAAATTTTCCCGAAAAAAAATCCGACCGGAGTCGGATAATCAAATTTATGTTTATTAGAAAGGTCGTATCAAAATCAGATTTCAAGTTTGGAAAGGTATTCTTTGATTTCGTCGCCGTCTTCCATTTCCATTACTTTGTCGAGAATTTCCTTCGCCTGAAGTGAAGTAATTTTGCGGATTTTCTCTTTGACGCGCGGAATTGAAGGCGCACTCATGGAAAGTTCTTTGATTCCCATGGCAAGGAGAAGAATTGCCGCATTGGGATCGGATGCCATTTCGCCGCACATACCCGCCCATTTGCCTTCTTTGTTTGCGGATTCGATTGTACGTTTGATAAGACGGAGAACCGCCGGATTGAAGTGGTTGTAAAGGTAAGAAATTTGAGCGTTGCCGCGATCAACCGCCAAAGTATATTGGACAAGGTCATTCGTGCCGATTGAGAAGAAGTCCACATATTTTGCAAGGATCGGGGTCATTACCGCCGCCGCCGGAGTTTCGACCATGATGCCGACTTGAACGTCATCGGAATAGTCTTTTCCTTCGCTTGCAAGTTCGCGTTTTGCTTTCTCAACCATTTCTTTTGCGGCAAGAAATTCCTGAACATTTATAACCATCGGGAACATGATCGCCGCTTTACCGAATTTGCCGGCGCGCAGAATTGCTTTGAGCTGCGGCATAAAGAGGTCTTCGCGTTTGAGGCTGATACGAATTGCACGATAACCCAAGAACGGATTTTCTTCTTCACCGACTTGAATGTAAGGCAACGGTTTGTCGCCGCCGATGTCCATTGTGCGAATTACGCAGAGATTTCCGTTACATTTTTCGACGGCAGCTTTATATTCTTTGAACTGATCTTCTTCTTTCGGAACGTCGCTTTTGCCCATAAAGACAAATTCGGAGCGGAAAAGTCCGACACCCTGCGCGCCGAAACCGTTTGCCGCGTCAACGTCTGCGGGAGACCCGATATTTGCAACGAGATCGACTTCCGCGCCGTCCAAAGTTTTCGCCGGAAGAGTTTTGAGGGTTGCATAATATGCTTTGAGTTCTTCCTGCTTTTTGATTTTTTCGTCGTAACTCTTGCGTTCTTCCGCGCTGGGACGAATGAGGATTTCGCCGGTGCCGCCGTCCAAAATTGCGGGATCGCCGTTTGCCATTTGATCTATGCCGTCACCCACGCCGACAACCGTCGGAATTGCGCGGGTCTTTGCAATAATAACGGCGTGCGCGGTCGTGGAACCTGCGCCGAGAATAACGCCGGCAATTTTGTCTGTGGGAAGTCCGGCAATGACTGAAGGTTCGATTTCTTTACCGGCAACGATAACTTTTCCGGCAATTTCCGGCTCTTTGATTCCGAGCAAATATTTTGCGATACGTTTTCCGACATCGCGCATATCGACCGCACGACCTCTGAAATATTCGTCCTCCATCGCTTCAAACATTTGCGCGCTGGCTTCGTAAACATTGAGAACGGCAACCGGTGCACTGTCAACTTTTTCAAATTCTTCTTCGATCTTTTCGCTTACGCCGGGATCGACGACCAAAAGACGATGCGCTTCAAGGATGCCGGCCTGCTCTTTAAGACCTTTTTCTTGAAAATCTTCAATGCTCTTCTGAAGATTTTCGGCAACTTTTACGAGCGCGTCCGCCGCTTTTTTCTTTTCGTCGGCTTTTTTGCCGGGTTTGTAATTTACGATGAAACTGTCGAGATTCTGACCCGCAAGCAAAATGGTACCTACCGCGATACCGGAAATTACGCCTTTACCTTTGATTTTCTCTGCCATAAATTTACCCTCCACGAACAGTAACCGATACAAAAATAGGAGGCGGTATGAACCCCCTCCGGAGAATTTTGGCGGAGTTCTTACTCTTCGCCGAATTTGGAATCGACAAGCTCTTTCAATGCATTGACGGCTTCCGCTTCGTCGGGACCGTCCGCGCAAATGGTAATTTCCGTGCCTTTGACCAAGCCCATGCTCATGATCATGAGAATGGATTTCGCGTCAACGGTCTTGCCCTTCGCTTTGATCTGGACTTTGGATTTGAATTTTGTTGCGGTCTGAACGAATACCGATGCCGGACGAGCGTGGATACCGGTTTTGTTTTCAATCGTGGTTGTTGCTTCAGTCATTAAAAATCCTCTCCAATCTTTTTAAACGATTAACGTCTTCTGCCTTTTCGGCAAATTTTATGCAGGGTTTATTCGCCGAATTGAAAAGTGTTCCTGCCCGTATGCAAAAAAAAATAAAAAATTTTTTGACAATTTTCCGGCGGGAATTATTTTTTGTCTTTTTCTTTTACGTCTTCCTTCGGTTTTAAAATTCTCTTTTGCGCGTATTTCCCGACATGATCCGCAATAACTTCAGCCGCGTCGATGATTGATTTTTGCCAAGCCTCGTCCGCCGCCGTTTCATAGCCTTTGTGTGGCTTGCGATGTTTGACGGACTGACCGATTAAATTTCTCTGCCACAAAATCATATTGTTTTCGACTTCCGCAAATTGCAAATTGACCGCCGTCCCGAAAACGGTTTTCTTTGATGAGAAAAATCCGGGAAAACCGACACCGAATCCGAAATGACCGCCGCCGCCGATTTCCGTTCCGATTCCGATTGAGTCGCCGCCGACTTTTTTTGTCGTGCCGAGTGCCAATATATTGCAACGGACAACATATTGAACGCCCAAATTTTTATAAAAATCCCGGTCGAGTTCTGCACCAAAATCTTTTTTGAATGTTATATCGGTGGTATCGAATACAAGCGAATCACCGAAAAGATCGACGGACTTTTTGTCGGCAACGTGTTTTTCGGCGGCATCTTTCAATTCGGAATTTTTTTCGACTTCTTCAAGGTTACCGGATTTTTCGCCGGTCGGTTCGTCTTTTGAAGTTTCGATTATGACAAAAATTTTTTGTTTGTCGAATGTTTCGATTAAATGTTTTTTCAATTCTTCGGCGGTTCCGAGCTCTTGAAATCTTGTTTCGTCGGAAACTTCAAATGCGATTTTTATTCTCTCTTCCGGCGGAATTTCCGGATTTTTCTTTTTGGACTTTGCCGCCGTCGTCCCGGTCAAAAGCAGAATCAATGCCAAGAATATCGGCAGAAATTTATTTATCTTCACTTATAACTTTCCACCTTTCCATCTTTTCACATTGCAAACCTTTCCGCTTCATCAAGCCATAATCCAAAGTTTTTGATACTTCTCCATTTGTTGCAGTGCATGAAGTGCAACATTCATGGCAATTTGCGAATGATTGACCAAAGCAGATTTAACTTTTTCGAGCGGAATGGTAAGCAAAACGGCTCTTTCGGTCAAAACTTCCGCCGAAATTTTTGTGCGGCGTTTCGGGAGCAGAACGGTATCGTTAATCCAACCGTTGTGTTTCATTATGTCAAGGGTATTGTACCAGCCGTCGCCGGTATCGACATTTCGGGCAACTTTCCCTTCAACGACAAAGACAAAATTTTTGTCAAAAATTTCTCCGGAAATTCTGTCACCTTCAAAATGCGTGTGTATTTCGGAATAACTCGCAAACAGATCGACGGTGCCGGCATCTTCGCCCTGCAAAAGAGGAAGTGTGAGAATGAAATCGCGAATACGTTTTTGAAGTTCGGCACGGGCAATTTTATCCTCATTCATGAAGGCTTCAATCCTATTTTCAACATCTTCGTTGAATTTCTTGATCGGGGAATTCCAATTAAGAATCATTTGTTGCAAGACCAAAGTAAAAATATTGCTTAAAATGTCACCGAAATCGGCGGTAAAACTGTTTTTGTCGTAATTGAAAGTGACCGCCATACTTCGCGGCGAAAAATCGAAATACAAGCCGAGTTTCATTCCGTGCGCGTCCCAAGAATTTTTGAAAACTTCCGCACTTTCGGCAGTTACCTTCGTTCCAAAAAAATCCAACGAATTTTCTTCCGCATCGCGAAAAGTCAGGAAGTGATTAAGAATTTTTTTGTCGTGTTCGAGATCATCGGAAAGATTTCGCCAATCAAAACTCCCGTAAGACCTTGAAATTATAAGCTGTTTAAATTGCGCCTTGACAATATCTTCGACGGTTTGACCGTCGGCCAAATTCACGCGTATCGGTATCATATTCAAAACGGGACTGCCGCCCGTCGGGTTGCGAACTTGAATAAGACGACCGAAAGCAACGTCACCGCTTACGTTGTCGCTTTGCAGAAAAAATCCCCAAGCCGCCTGCAAAATCGCGCTCAACATCATATTGTTTGATTGAGATTTTCCGCGCAATTCGGAAATAATATCCGCCGGAATTTCCGTACGATAAACCTTTTGAGTAAAAGACCCGTTGTAAGGTTTTGAATACGGCAACTTGACGGACGGCGGAAAATTTTTTAAAACTTTGCTCCAATAATCCCGGACATTTTGTTCAATGGAGCGGTTGACCTGCGGGTATTTCATACCGTTGACCGGTTGAAAAGATTCCGTACCGGTGAAAGATGCGAAAAAGTTTTTCGCGTCAAAACACCAAGACAAATATTGCGGCATTGTGACCAACACGGCAAATTCTTCTTCGGAATAAGAGAAAACGGAAAATCGTACCAGCCAATCATGCTTGAGATCAAAATCGCGGCGCATATCCGCATCGGTTACCTTTCGGAAAAAATCGTTAATTTCGTCCGGCTCAATTTTGATCTTGTTAAAATTTATTTCCGGATTGGCAGCGCGTTCCGAAAAAATAATCTTAACCGTTCGTCTGCCGACGCTGCAATAATTTGCACGAAGGTCTTCCGTTTCTTTCAAGAGATTTCTTACGGCACGGGTAAAGGACGCGGGCGTAACATTCCCCTTGACTTTATAAAGCATCTGTACGAAATAATGCGGCGACATAAAATCCGGGTGGTCAAAGAATTTTTCTTCGTATTCGTTTAACTCTTTGACTTTTTCGACCAAATTCGGCGCGTATACCGTTGTTGTCGTGTTAAATTGTCTGCCGTAAATCTGTTCCAAAATTCTTTGTTCATCGGCGGTAAGTTGCAAGAAAGTTCCCCCCTTTTCACAAGGCAGAAAAAATTATCTTTCAATGTCGATCATATCGCTAAATCCGGTCATTTCAAAGACTTCGTAAACTTCGTCGGAAATATTTTTGATGACAAGGCTGCCCTGTTTGTTCATTCTCTTTTGCGCGACCAAAATTGTACGCAATCCGGCGGAAGAAACGTAATCCAAAGATGCGAAATCGAAAATCAATTCCTTAACGCCGTTCAAAGATGCGTTAAGTTCCTTCTCCAAACCGGGCGCGGCAACCGCGTCCAATCTGCCCTTCAAAGTGATTGTAAGTTTATCTCCCTCAGAATTTTTGATTATCTCCATGTCAGAAAAACTCCTTTCAAATTTGTATGGTTTATTATACAGGAACAAACGAATTTTTCAATTAAATTGTGTCAATTCCTTTTCCGGTTTTAACCGGGAGAAGAATTGACACAAAAAACAAGCAAAAAAGCGTGCTTCGATAAAAAACCGGACGGTTAAATCCGCCCGATCAAGATTGACACAAATTTTATTTTTTGCCGGTAACTTTTGCCGCAACCGCCGAAACTGCGGAACTTGCACCCTTTGAAACGACTTCCGCCAAAATTGCGGGCAAAGCCGTCTTGAGTACGCCGATAACGTCATTCAAAACCGCATTGTAAAGATCGCCGCCGTCGGTAACGCCGCGCCCGTTTTCGGTAATGAAGAATTTTTTCGGATGCTCGCCGCTCTTCAAAGCCTCGTCAATTTTTTCGGCAATAAGTTTCTCCAGTTTTTCTTTGTCCATGATTTACTTCACTCTCCCAAAAAATTTATAAAATAACCTAAATCTGACGGACAAGGACACGCGAGCCGTCAACATTTATTATTTTTACGATGTCACCCTGCTTGACAAAATTGCCTTCCGTCACAACGTCCAAAGGCTCCCCTTCAACCGTGACGGTGCCGGCGGGACGCAAATCCGTCGCACAAACTCCGATCGCTCCGAGAAACCTGCTCTTGTCGATGTTGCTTGTGTAACCGTCGCGATTCCGCTGACGCTCGTCAAGGATCAATTCGTCAAGCATATTTGCATTTTTGTCGGAACTGCGGCTGCTTATGTAAAAGACAAGCCCCAATCCCAAAAGCGCGATAACAAGCATGGAATAACAAGCCATTGAAACAAGCGCGTTGTTTGCTCCCGCAAAAATCTGTACTCCGGTCATTTTCGTCACCACTCTCTCAAAAACTCAATCCTTTTAAACCGGTATAACTATTTCGCCGTTTTGCCCGATATTACCTGCCGAATTGTTTGTAAATTTCCGGGCGGCTTTTTCAATCCGGGCATCGGCGGCGGCTCGGAGTTCCGGCAATTTCGCATAAAGCTCGGAATACCAATCCAATCTTTCCATATAATGTTGGCTCATCAGCCGATTATATCTGACGTAGTTGTAAGCCGTTTCCGCAACCTCGCGACGTTTGCCGGGATTTTCGATTAAAAATTTCAACTTTTGAACAAATTCCTTTTCGTCGCGATAAATAAATCCGGTTTTCCCCTCTTCGATTACGCCGGAATAAACAACCGGAGATGCAAGCGCAACCGTGCCGTGACCGCCGCACTCGACAAATTTTAAATCCGATTTGGACCGGTTAAATTCGTTGTCCTTTAAAGGCAAAATAGAAATATCCGATTCGCGCAAGGCATTTTCATAGCGTTCGTATGAAACAAATTGCCCGTCGTAATAATCCAAATCCCCGACAAAACTTTTGTTTTCGGTTTCAATCATTTTGTAAAGTGCCGACCGCGCCAAAATTTTAAAATGCAATTTGTCGCCGTACTCTTTTGCAAATTTATTCAAAATCGGCAGAAGTTCCAAAAAATCTTTGTCCCTGTTCAAGGCGGCAAAGAGAATTGTCACCGGACGATTGGGATTTTTAAATTCTTCGTCAAAATTTCTCGGCGGCGGAAGTTTCGGCAAGTGATTGGCAAAAACCTTAACCGTCGGATTGTACTGTCGGAGATAATCGGCAAGATAATTCGTTGAAGTCTGAATTGCATGGGTACCGACAAAATTTATCCATGCGGTTTCTTCGTAATTTTTTTGCCACAAAAGCGGGTGATCGTCCATTTCCGCAATCGAAAGATAGCCGGCTTCATTTGCCATCTTGAAAAGTCTGCAGGCATCGTGAAAAGTGCCGAAACTCATTCGTTGACTTATGAAAATTTTTTCGCCGAAATTGCCTTCAATCGGTACGAAAGGTTTTTCCATAGTCTGCCAGACGACACTCAAAGCCTGTTCCTTTTTAAAAAATGCGTTGGGTGCATGAACCCTGAGCGGCGCACAAACTATTGTTTCGCCGATTACCGTGTGAATCAATTTTTTAATTTTCGGAAGTTCAATCATGGCCGTGACGATATGCATAAATACGGCGGCATCGTCTTTCAAAATTTCCGCAATATTTTTATCGACCGTCACACGCATTGATGCCTTTTGGGATCTGTTGATTTCAAATCCGGCATCGGTCAAAGAATTTTTCATTTCGGCGGCGGTCAAAGTGACTTTAAAGAACGGCGGCAACCCGTTCAAAATATTTTTGACGTTTTCGGCAAATGCAATATTTTCAAGCGCAAAAATCGCAATACCGCCGGGCTTAATTTGTTCCGAAACTTTTTTTGCGAAATTTTTAAATTCGTCGGAATCAAATTTTCCGATAATCGAACTTTGAATCAAAACTACTTCAAACTTGCCCTTGACTTTCGATAAATCTTCCGAAATTTTATAATCACAGTCCGGCTGAATTGCCAAAAATTTATCCCGCGTGCCTTCAAAATTTTTCGTCGTCTTTAAAGTCAATTCCAAAATACTTTTTGTCTTTGCCGGAATAAAATCTTCAAAAGTCATTTCGTCCGCTCCGTTATCTGACAAGGCTGTACATTAAATCTTCCTGCTGACGCATACATTTCATGAGTTCAAATCTTTCCAAAATCGTTTCGCGGGCGCGTTGTCCCAAAAGTCTTGCGCGCTCCGGATCGTCCAAAAGTTCTTCAATTCTCCGGGCAATGTGATAAGGAGATCTGAATTCCGCCAAAAGTCCGTTTACTCCGTCCTCCATGACTTCTTCGACCGGCGGAGTTTTTGAGCCGACCATCGGACAGCCGAAACTCATTGCCTCCAAAAACGACCAACTCAAAACAAAAGGACGGGTCAAATAGACATGACAACTTGACGCGCGCAAAATTTTCTGATAGTCGCCGCGATTGCGCAGACCGACAAAATGAACGCGTGAAGTATCGTAATCGCCTTTCTCCTCTTCCTTTTTCTGATAGCTTGTGTCTTTGAGTTGCGCGCCGTAACAAACTCTGTCCTTTCCGACCAAAACGACATGAGTATTCGGACGGCGTTTCAGGACGTGACGAATCGCGTCCATAAAATACGGGAAACCGCGATACATTTCAAAGCCGCGGGAAACGTAAGTAATAATTTCAGTGCCTTCCGGCAAATTCAAACCGACATCTTCAAGCACAAGTCCCGGACGTTTTCCGGAAGGATCCGGCGAACAAAAACGGGTGTCTATTCCCTCATGAATAATGTGAAGTTTCGGTTTAAATTCGTTCGGGAATTGCGAATACTGCCATTTTGTCGGAGTAACGCCGGCATCGCAAAGTTCAAGATTTACGAGGTGATGAGCGTTTCGCGTGCGGATAGAAATTTTATTTCCCAGTTGCGGAACTTCGTCCGGCCACCAATAACAATCGCTGTCCTCCGAAAGATAATACCATTCAAAATATCCCATGATCGGAACTTTGGGATACATATCTTTGCAGTAGAGAGTGGAACCCCAGCCGGTATGACCGATTATAACGTCCGGCTTGATATTTTTTTCGCGGGCGAGCCATTCCATAGCCCGGACAACCGCCTGACCTTCAACAACCGCTTCCGCTGCCGGGCGGAGAGGTCCGCAGGTTTTAATCCATTCTTCGGCTTTTTCGTCCGGTTTCCGGTAAAGTGCCAAAGTCACGCCTTTAAGCTGTGAATTTATTGAATTTTCCTTTGACAGAAAATAAACTGAGTTCTCTGGATTTCTTGCAAGGTATGGTGCAATATTCAAATACTGTGCCGGAAAAGACGGGTGCAAGATAAATATATTCACTTCAACAACCTCCAATATAATTCGGAATGCGTAATGCGGAATTCGGAATTAGAAACAATAATCAATAACGAA
>CAJOPK010000119.1 GCA_905236255.1 uncultured Selenomonadaceae bacterium
GGAGTTTCGACAACCGGATTTTCAATTACCGGTGCCGGAGTTTCGACAACCGGATTTTCAATTACCGGTGCCGGAGTTTCGACAACCGGATTTTCAATTACCGGTGCCGGAGTTTTCGGAGGTTGTTGCCCCGCCTCCGCTTCAAATTCGCTGCCGAAAATCACAACATCATCCTCCGCCGCAAAAACATTGACGGAATTTATCAAAATTGCAGCAACCGCCGCACCGACAATAATTTTTTTACACATAACCTTCACCTTCACTGAAAATTCTTGCCGACAGGTTGTTTTGACAAGACAATTCCGCCGAATTATAAACCGGCATTTAAAAATTTTCAAAAAATTTTTTGAAATTCTCAATCTCATTTCGGAACAACGACTTTTTCTCCACATTCGGATAAGTCTTAAATTTGTTGTTTCGGCAGATTTTTTGAGAGCGGATTCGACAACGTTATTCCCTTTTCGCCAACGACAAAATCATTTCGGCAATATCTTCGGCGGCTTTCGGTTTTCCGAGTGTCAAACTTGCCGCCGCCATTTTTTTGAGTTCGGCGGGATTTTCCAAAAGTTCATAAATTTGCGCCGACAAAATTTCCGAATTTAAATCTTTGTTTAAAATCATTTTGGCCGCGCCGGCATCGACCAATGACCGGGCATTGTGTTCCTGATGATTTTCCGTAGCAAAGGGAAAAGGTACCAAAATTGCCGGAACTCCTCTTGCCGTCAATTCCGCAATTCCGGTGGCTCCCGCCCTGAAAATTGCAAGATCTGCCATCGCCATCGCTTGGGGCATATTATACAGATAAGGGACGACCTTTATATGTTCCGGCAATTTTTCCGGATTTAATCCCGCCGCTTTCAAATTTTCTTTGACGGTTTCAAATTCGCCCTTTCCGGTAACATGCAGAAATTGAGCGGAAGGATTTTCCGCCGCATTTTTCAAAACGTCGATCATCGCAAGATTTATGCTGCGCGCTCCGCGACTTCCGCCGGAGATTAAAACAACCGGCTTGTCCGGAACAAAATCAAACTCTTTCAAGCCGTCCTCACATTTTGCCGACAAAACTTCCGAACGAATCGGGTTGCCGGTGTAAACGGTTTTTTCTTTCGGGAAAAATTTCAAAGCCGCTTGCGTGCCGACGGCAATTTTATTGACGAATTTTGACAAAATTTTGTTTGTGATTCCGGCAACGGCATTTTGTTCCTGAATCAAGGTCGGAATTTTTGAAAGACTTGCCGCAAGCAAAATCGGCCCGCAAACATAGCCGCCCGTTCCGACGACGGCATCCGGTTTAAAATCTTTGACGATTTTTATTGCCCGGCTGACGCTCAAAATTGCTTCGGCACCGCGCCGAATATTTTCGAGAGTAAAATGCCTTTCAAAACCGCCGTCCAATTTCAGGGCGGCAAAATTTATTCCGGCTTTCGGAACAATATCGGATTCCAATCCTTTTTCCGTCCCGACATACAAAAATTCCGCATCCGGGAGTTTTTCTTTCACCTTATTCAAGAGCGTCAGTGCGGGGTAAATGTGACCGCCCGTGCCGCCGCCCGAAAAAATCAATTTCATTTCCGGAGTCACCGCTTTCAAAAAATATTTCGCCGTTTCCCGACAATATTGCAAGAATGAATTATTCCCGATAAAAACCGAACTTCAAAGTTATCACGAAAAATTTTTTCTCAATTTCTTACGACAAAAAAATTTTCCTGCCGGAGATAAAAATCTTTTAAATTGCCGTTAATTTTCCCAAAAATCTCATAAAACTTTGAAAAGAACAACAATCACAAATAAAAATTTGCATTTCTTATAATTTCCGGAAGGCGATAATACAGCCTTTTGCCCGGACAATCCGTGCGTCCCAAATCCCGGTGTCCCAAAACGGTTTTGGCGTTCGGCTTAAATCCGTAACTTTTGCAAAGTGCGGCAACAACCTGCTCCGTCTTGAAAAATTGTTCGTAAGTCGGATCCGCAAGATTAAAATTCCCGACGACACAAATTCCGATGGTGTATTTGTTGTTTCTGTAACAATGCGCCCCGACAAGTTCCGGAGGTCGTGCACTCTCAACCGTGCCGTCTTTGTGAATGAGATAATGGTATCCGATACCCGCCCAGCCGTTGTTTATATGCCAACGGTGAATGGTTTGAACATCAAGATCCATATCACGCGCGGTACCGGCATGATGAATTACAATAGCGCCGGTATAATGCCGCCGATCCATTTTTTGAACAAAATGCAAATCATTTTTTATGACCGGAATATCACCGAGCGGATTGTTGATTATGGGAATTTTCGGTTCTTCAAAAGGTTCTTCATTCAAAATATCGTCATCCGTTTTTTTTGAGGCAAGTTCTTCTTCAGATTTTTGTCCGGGTTTGTAACCCCTTTCGACAACTTTTGTTGATTCGTCATTGTTTTTGCGCCGTTTTTTGGCTTCGGCCGGATCCGGGAAAAATCCGAAAAGCGCGGTCCCCGTCAAAATTTTTGCCGCGCCGTTTATAAAATTTCTTCTTGAAAAATCTTCAATCAAAATCATTCACTCCGAAAAAATTTTTTTAGATTATACCGGATTTTCTTTTGATTTACAAAATGCGGTTTTAAAAATTATCTTGTATCTGCACAATTTTCGGAAATTTGCGAATTACCTTGATTGATGCAAAAATTCAAATACATTTTATTATTAAATCGACACAAATTTTGACAAGCGATACAAAAAATTTTCTTTACAATCAAGTCGAAATTTCTTAAAATCATATGCAGAATTTTTTGCATTCACGATTGAGGTACGGGAGGGAATATATTTATGATTACAAAGGCGATTGCGGTAATGACTTCCGGCGGCGACAGTCCGGGAATGAATGCGGCGGCTCGTGCGGTTGTCAGAACGGCACTTTATGAAGGCGTTAAGGTTTTCGGAATAAACAACGGTTACAAAGGGATGCTGGAAGATGACATAGTCGAACTTCAAGCGCGCAGCGTCAGCGATCTCATTCAGCGCGGCGGTACTTTTTTGGGGACGGCACGTTGCAAGGAATTTAAAACCGAAGAAGGTCGCAAAAAGGGACTCGAAAATCTTCAGAAACACGGCATTGAAGGTCTTGTAATAATCGGCGGCGACGGAAGCTTAACCGGCGGTTCCCTTCTTTCAAAAATGGGCGGTATTCCGATTGTCGGTCTTCCCGGCACAATCGACAACGACGTTTGGGGAACGGATTATACGATCGGTTGCGATACTGCGGCAAATACTGCGGTTGACGCAATAAACAAACTCCGCGATACCGCCTCCGCTCATCGCAGAATAATGGTCGTCGAAGTTATGGGACATACTTCCGGCTGGCTCGCGATGACTGCGGGAATTGCAAGCGGTGCGGAATACGTAATCGTTCCGGAAGTCAAATACGATCTTGATGAAATGTGCCGCGAAATTGTCGATTCTTACAAGAGCGGTCGCCGTTACAGCATTATCGTCGTTGCGGAAGGCGCGTGTTCCGGTGTCGGCTTGAAAAATGTCGTTCAGGAAAAGACCGGCATTGATACCCGCGTTTCGATTTTGGGACATATTCAGCGCGGCGGCTCCCCGACCGTCGAAGATCGCATGAAGGCATCAATGCTCGGAGAACGTGCCGCACTTGCGATTATTTCCGGCGTTTCAAATGTCGTTTTCGGTTTCGACGAAGGCAAAGTCGTAAGCATCAACCTTTTCGATTCGGTCAACAACAAAAAACCGCTTGATCCCGAACTCGTTCGTCTTTCAAGCGTTCTCGTGTAAAATTTTCACGTCGAATAAATTTTATAAGCGATCGTTCAAAAAATTTTTGAGCGGTCGTTTTAATTTTTACAATTCAAGCAAATCCGCGTTTTCTGTCATTCCCTTTATGCAAAGTTCCATGAGTAAGCCGAGATCCGTTCCGAGATTGTCCGCGCCTTTTTGAATTACTTCACGGTTACATTTTGCGGCAAATCGCTTGTCTTTAAATTTCTTCTTCAAGCTCTTGACCGACATTCCTTCCATTCTTTCCGGGCGCATAAGTGCATAAGCATGGACAAT
Organism: uncultured Selenomonadaceae bacterium; assembly: GCA_905236255.1. GTDB lineage: Bacteria > Bacillota > Negativicutes > Selenomonadales > Selenomonadaceae > Quinella. The sequence goes on from CAJOPK010000119.1 coordinate 4,047, forward strand.
TCCGGTCAATTCGTCAACCGCGAAAAGGGATTTTTGGCAGTTCGTTTCCGGCTTTATATCCGCGCCGGTCAACCCGTAACCGTGCGAAATTATCGTGTCAATGTCTTTTTCGGAAACTCCTTCGGGTTCGAGAAGTTCCCGGACGTGTTGACAATGCTCTTCGGGAAATTTTTCAAAATCCACATCGTGCAACCAACCGATTGCTTGCCAATGTTCTTTATCTTCTCCAAAATGTTCGGCAAGAGCACCCATAGCACCGCTCACCGCCGCCGCATGAACAAAAAGATGCGGTTCCGTCGTATGCTTTTTCAAAATTTCTTTTGCCTTATCCAAAGTCAAATCATTCAAATTCGGTTCAATCCTTTCAATTTCGCAGTAATGTTATGAAAAATGATAAAAATATTAAAATTCATTAGGGCGTGTTGGTAAACTCAAGAGATAAAAAAGACATAAGCAAAAACTTTTGGTAAAATAAAATTGAAACAAAAACCGAAAGGATATGCTTCTGTCAAAAATATTTTACTTCATCTCTCAAAAAGCCGAGTCGATATATTTCCGGCTCTATTTTTTTTGCCAAATTTTTTAAAATCTCCCCAAAATCTTCCGGCATAAGTCCGGCATCTTTCAAACTCATTCGCACCTGATACCAGCCGGCATCCCGGTCAAAAATTTTGTATTTCGCAAAATTTAACTCAATCAAGTTTTTGTAGAAAATTTTGTAAATCTTTCTGCCGGCGTTCAAAACTTTCAAACTTTCAGCCGAAAAATCTTTTTTGTTGTCAAAAATCCATTCGGCCGCAAATCTGTCATCATGAGGCATCGCAAGCTGAATTTTTATATCCGGATGAGAACATTCCCACATAGAAATTTCCGAAAGTTTGAACGGGAACAAATTATTTTTCATTCGGTAAATTTCGCCTTCATATTCAACATTTCGCAAGGAAACAGTCTGATTTGAATTTGCAAACAAACTCCAAATTACACAATCCGATATAAATTCGCGTGAAAGTTTTTTTGTCGGCTGCATAAATTGATCCCGGTCATTTAACCAAGTCGCGTTTGGTATTCGCCGGACTGCGTGAATTATCATTGATTGCTCAAAATTCTCCGGTGTAACTGAAAATCCTGCGTGACTTGCATAAGGACCGGAAAGTAATGCAGTATAGTTTTGATTTAAAAAGTCATTTCCTTTTACCATCAACCCTGACAAAAAATTTTCGGCAATTAAATCATTTCTGTCCTTATTTTTATATCCTATACTTAATGCACTTACCATTGGAGGAAATTTTTTTATATTTCGTGAACGAATTGCCCAAATATTCAAAAGTTCTTTTTTATATGAAGATTTTATTTTTTTTACAGCATATTTTTCAGTATTTTCATTATAAACGTCCAAAGAAATTTTTTGATTGTCCAAAGAAATTTTTTCCGATAAGTTCCAGAGTAAAAAACCTACGGGAAATATTCCTACACAACCGTTAAAATTTTTTGAATTGAAAACAAAACCACGTTCATATTTGTAGGAAAAAATTTTCTCTCTAAATTTTTCCTCTTGACCTGATTTTATATACTTCAAAGTTGAAAATATTCCGAGCCAAGCAGTTTTATTTTCAAATTCCCGGCTGATTCGATACAAAAATTGAGCATACAGTTCTTGACTGGAAACTTTCAACTTTTCTTTAATCATCAAATCTCTGATTTTTGTCATAGAAACACTGTCTTTATTGATATTTATCTTATCCTTCAAATTATTATTTGCCGTAGCATAAGGCGGATTTATAAAAATAATCCATTTTAAGTCCGGATTTTTCAAATCTTCGACAAGTTTTTTGGGCATTTTTCGCTCGGAATATTTTTCAAAAAGCGAATCGGTAAAAAATTCAACATCGTCATTCAAATAATCGTATTGAAAAACCGTCGCCTCCGGATAAATTTTTTGACAATATTTTGCATCATCTTCAAGCAAAGTCGAAATGTAACAATATTTCCAAGCTGCCGCCGGCAAGGCAAATTCCAAATTCCCGGTGCCGGCGCACATATCCCAAAGCCGAAAATTTCCGCTCTTATACCAATTTTCGCCGACAACCCTTGAAAGATACTCAACCGCCTTTCTTGCAAAATTTATAGGCGTAAAAAATTCTCCGGTAAAACGCCGGAGTTTCGGCTCCGTCATTCTGTCCATTTTCTGCCGAATCGAAATAACTTCCCGCGAATCTTGAATCTTTTCGTAAATATCCCAAAAATATTTATAATCTTTCATCGGCAAAAATTTTTCGATAATACTTCCGTCATTCATTCTGAAATGCAAACATTGGCGCGAATTTATAACATCTGTTTTGCCGACTTCAATATCGGTTATGAAATACTCGGAAGATTTTCTGCCGTTCTCGACGTATTTGCCGAAAAGTTTTTGCCAATACTCGAAAATCGGGAAAAAATTATTCTCGTTAATTTCCTTGCGTTCGATGTCAAGTTTTATTTGAGCGGCGAAAGCGTTGTTAATTTCTTCGATAAAATTTTTTTCGTCGCCGGCAACGGAAAAATCAAAAACGTGAAGATTTTTGAGAAAATCAAAATTTGCAAGGTCTTTGACAAGATTTTTGCAGGGGCTGCTCGGCTTCAAATCCCAATCGTAATTTTTGGCTTTAGATTTGAGATAAAAGCCGGAAAATTTATCGGAAGGAAAAATCGCGGCAAAATTTTTTGTAATTACGCAAATAAAATCGCTCGGCTTGCGAATTTCGCCGTTAAGACCGTATTTAAGTCGGCGAATGTAATAAATCGCCTGAGCTGTGCAGGTTGCAAGAATTTGCAGATTTTTAAGATTCGCGTCAAGTTTAAATTCAAAAAGAATTTGCGGAGTATACAGATCGATATAATTTTTTGTATCGGGCTTGAGATTAAAAAATTTCGCAAAAGAAATTTTGACTTCTTCTTCGGTTTGAGCATTTTTCAAAGTTTCGTACAAATTTTCCATTCCGGTCACCTTCCGGAACATATTATAACACAAAAAATCTCCACAAAATTCATTGAGGAGATAATTTTTTATCCGATTATTATTTTTTGAAGAAAGTGGCAGGGGCAGAAGGACTTGAACCCTCAACCTGCGGTTTTGGAGACCGCTGCTCTGCCAATTGAGCCA
>CAJOPK010000120.1 GCA_905236255.1 uncultured Selenomonadaceae bacterium
CGGCAGGTTATCAAGTCGTCTGTCAACAGATTGACGGACTTCAAAAAATTTGTAACGCCGCAAATAATTCGGGCGCGGATTTGTTTGTATCAATTCATTGCAACAGTGCCGAAAATAAATCCGCAAAAGGCGCGGAAACTTTTCATTATGCCGGAAGTGACAAAGGTTATAATCTCGCGCTTGCAATTCAGTCACAGCTGATAAAGTCAATCAGCGGACTTGTTGACAGGAAAGTTAAAACCGCCAATTATGCCGTTTTGCGCGGCACGAATATGCCGGGCGTTTTGGTCGAAACGGCTTTCATTTCCAATGCCGACGACGCAAAATTTTTGAAAGAAAAACCCGACGAATTTGCCGGTGCAATCGCAAGAGGAATTACCGATTATGTTGCAAAACTGAAACCCGCTCCCGATGTCGTAGATAAACCCGCAAACGCAAACGGTAAACTTTCGGAACATTTTACGGCAAGCGAATTTGCCTGTCATCATTGCGGCAAAGGCGGCGAAAAAATGAATCCGAAACTGATTGAGCTTTTGGAAAAATTGCGTTCAAATATCGGCGGCAGATCGCTTTACATTAACAGCGGTTATCGTTGCCCGGTACACAATGCAAATGTTGACGGCAGACCGAAAAGTCAGCACGTTTTGGCAAATGCGGCAGATGTTGCCGTACCTGCGGGAATGAGTTTTGGTGAGTTTAAATGGTATATTGACCAACTGCCTTTTGACGGAGTTGGTACTTATCCGTCGTCAAATTTTATTCACGTTGACGTAAGAAACGGCGGTATCGGAAGTCATATACCATGGGACGAAAAAGATTATATGTAAAATATGCGTTGCAGTAAAAAAGCCCGTTCTCTTATTTTGAGGGGACGGGCGATATTTTTTTTTGACTAAAATTTGACAAAAGAAATTTGAAAACCGGCAAACATCAAGCGGAAAAATCGCAATATTTAAACACGGTTTAACACGATTTACCACGGTTTGATACAAAAATGTTTTCACCGTTCAAAAACACCATTTATTTTAATTTTAATCTTCATCGCCGACGGTCAGGACTGCCATAAATGCCTCCTGCGGCAATTCGACACTTCCGACCGCCTTCATGCGTTTTTTGCCGGCTTTCTGTTTTTCCAAAAGTTTGCGCTTTCTTGAAACGTCACCGCCGTAACATTTCGCCAAAACGTCCTTCCTCCGTGCCTTGACGGTTTCGCGTGCAATAATTCTGCCGCCGATCGCCGCCTGCACCGGAATGTCAAAAAGTTGTTCCGGTATCAGCCGTTTCAACTTCAAGGCAAGGACTCTGCCGTATTTCGCGGCGCGACTTCTGTGAACAATCGAACTCAACGCATCCACCGGATCCCCGTTCAGCAAAATATCCAGCTTTACCAAATCCGATTCTTCATAGCCGGCAAGTTCATAATCCAAACTTGCATAACCGCGAGTCAAAGACTTCAGCTTGTCGAAAAAGTCGTAAATAATTTCGTTCAGCGGAATTTCGTAAACAATCATGACGCGGGTTTTGTCGATATAATCCATGCTCTTGTAAGTTCCGCGCTTGTCCCTGTTAAGTTCCATGACCGCGCCGATATAATCCGAAGGCACGATAACGGTAGCTTTTACCACCGGCTCTTCAATAAAATCAATTTCGGTTGTCGGCGGCAGCGCGGCGGGATTGTCAATCGTAAATTCTTCGCCGTTTGTCTTGTGAACTTTGTAGACGACGGAAGGCGCGGTTATCACAAGTTTTAAATTGTATTCGCGCTCAAGTCTTTCCTGAATAACGTCCATATGCAAAAGTCCCAAAAATCCGCAACGAAAACCGAATCCCAACGCCACACTTGTTTCCGGCTCGTAAACAAGCGCGGCATCGTTCAACTGCAATTTTTCCAGAGCCTCTTTTAAATTGTCGTAATCCGCGCTGTCTGTCGGATAAAGTCCGCAGAAAACCATAGGCACCGGCGCACGATAGCCGGCAAGAGGTTGAGCGGGATTTTCGGAAGTCGTAACGGTATCGCCGACCCGGACATCGCGAACATCTTTCAAACTTCCGCAAATATATCCGACTTCTCCGGCTTTCAATTCGTCAAGTTCTTTCATGCCCGGCGTAAAAATTCCGAGTTCGGTAACGTCAAATTCCTTCCCGGTCGCAATGAGTTTCAATTTGTCGCCCTTTTTTACTTTTCCGGTCATAAGTCTGACATGAGCAACCGCGCCTTTGTACGAATCAAAATAAGAATCGAAAATCAATGCTTGCAAAGGTTTTTCTTCGTCGCCTTCCGGCGCGGGAATTTTGTTTACAATCGCTTCCAAAATATTTTCCACGCCTTCGCCGGTTTTGGCACTGCAGGGAATGGCATCGCTTGCGTCAAGTCCGACGGCTTCCTCAATTTCATTTTTTGCCCGGTCAATATCGGCACTCGGCAAATCAATTTTGTTTATGACCGGAATAATTTCAAGATCGTGATCCAATGCAAGATAAACATTTGAAAGAGTTTGAGCTTCAACGCCCTGAGTGGCATCGACCACAAGCAAAGCTCCTTCGCAAGCCGCAAGACTTCTCGAAACTTCATAAGTAAAATCGACGTGACCTGGAGTGTCTATCAAATTCAGCCGATATTCTTTTCCGTCTTTCGCCGTGTATTTCAGCCGAACGGTCTGCGCTTTAATCGTAATACCGCGCTCGCGCTCCAAGTCCATGTTGTCCAAAAGTTGTTCGGACATTTCGCGCTTTTCGACGGTGCCGGTCATTTCAATCAATCTGTCGGCAAGTGTGGATTTCCCGTGATCTATATGCGCTATAATCGAAAAATTTCTTATATTCTTTTCCACCAAAATTACCTCCGTTTAAATTTCGACTTGAAATATTCGGCGGTCTTTCAAATTATCCCTGCTTAAAATGATTTGATAAATTTTCTTGACAGTTTCGATTTTTCAAATTATTATCCAGATATAATTCAGATTCGGGGTGACGGTTATGTCAAAGTCGGTTTTCGGAGTATTGGCGGCAATTGTTGCGGGATATATGGTTTTGAGCTTGCCGGCAGTCAAGCGGGAGATCTTTTATCCGTTCCCTTACCGCGAAAAAGTGGAAAATTATTCCGCACGCTATAAAGTCGATAAATTTCTTTCGATAGCGGTAATGAAAACCGAAAGCAATTTTTCGGAGGCGGCGAAATCTCAAAGCGGTGCCGTCGGTCTGATGCAGCTGATGCCGGAAACGGCGGCTTGGATAGGATACAGGCTGGGTGATTATATGCCGGAAAGTGCGGAAGGGATAGACTTTTTCGCGCCGGACACAAATATAAGATACGGAATTTGGTATCTGGCGGAATTGGAAGAAGAATTTGCCGGCAATGACATTCTTGCACTTGCCGCATACAATGCCGGGCGCGGAAATGTAAGGCATTGGATTGAGAAAAACGGCTGGGGCGAAGATTTCGGCGACATAGAAAAAATTCCTTACGGTGAAACCCGGCATTATATCAAGCGCGTTTTGTATTGCCGGGAAAAATACCGGGAACTTTATTCGACAGAAAACGCGACAAATTTTTTTGAACCGCACGAATTAAAATTTCTGACTTATCGCTTTCACGTCGGGCGAAATTGGTGATTTTGTCCGTTCTTTTCAAATTCCCGGTTGATTTTGCATTTAACGGAAATACGAGCGTTCAAAAAAAATGTTTGTAATTTTTTTTCTTGTATGTTATACTTCCGCTTGCATTTGCGGAGAGGTGTCCGAGCGGTTGAAGGTGCTTGACTCGAAATCAAGTGTGGTCAAAAGCCACCGTGGGTTCGAATCCCACCCCCTCCGC
>CAJOPK010000121.1 GCA_905236255.1 uncultured Selenomonadaceae bacterium
AAAATATTGCAATTTGATTATTTATTTAATATAATCAAAAAGGTGTTTGTGCCGTTTAACACAGAAACGACAGACCGACGGTGTGGAGATAAATTATCAATTTGCTTTTTGAATTTTGTTCTGCTTGCAGCCGTTATGATTAAAATTTAGACTTTACAAACACGCTCTAACTTATTTTTCGTAATTTTTCTGTCTAAATTTCGTGGATCATTATACCGCATACGATGATATTTTTAACGAAAGGAATGGTTTTTATGGAAAAGATTCAATCCACGCCGCACAATTCCGGAAAAGTCGGTGAAATTGCCGAGAGAGTACTTTTGCCGGGAGATCCTCTCCGCGCAAAATTTATTGCGGAGAATTTTTTGGAAGGTGCCGTCCAATATAACTCTGTCAGAGCGGCTTACGGGTTTACCGGAAAATATAAAGGCGTTCCCGTTTCGATTCAGGCAACAGGCATGGGTATTCCGTCATTTTCGATTTATGTGCATGAACTCATTCATTTTTACGGCGCAAAAAAATTGATTCGCGTCGGAACTTGCGGCGGCATGCATGAAGATTTGAATTTGCGCGATGTTGTTATTGCTCAGGGTGTTTCTACCGATTCTTCCGTTGTAAAAAATACTTTGGGCGATGCCGTCAATTTTTCGCTGATTGCCGATTACGATTTGTTGAGCAAAGCCGTCGTCAATGCGAAAAATTTAAATCTTCAGGTAAAAGTCGGCAACGTAATTTGCAGCGACAGATTTTACAACGATTACGACGATCCCGACGGAGTTTTCGGCAACGGTAAAACAAGCCTTAACGAAAGACTTGTCGCTCACGGAATTTTGGCGGTCGAAATGGAATCGGCGGCACTTTATCTTTTGGCGGCGGCGGCAAAAGTTCAATCGTTGGCAATTTTTACCGTCAGCGATCATCTTACCAAAAAACTTTACTGCACCGCCGAAGAACGCCAAACTTCTTTTGCGGATATGATAAAAATTGCACTTGAAACCGTAATCGAATAAGACGGTTGCAGGGGTTTTGCAAAATTCAACGAATATAAAAGTTCCAAAAATTTTTGACATTCCCGAGAGGAGTTCTTTTATATGGCAGACATCAAATTTGTCGAAAGTAAAAATCTTAAACAAAAGCCGGACGTTTCCAAAATCGGATTCGGCACACATTTTACCGATTATATGTTTGTTGTCGATTACGACAAAGGCGAAGGTTGGCATGATGCCCGCATCGTTCCCTTTGAAAATGTTTCCGTAAGCCCGGCAAATACCACCCTTCATTACGGGCAGGCAATTTTTGAGGGCGCGAAGGCTTATCGTTACAAAGGCAACAAGGCGGTCATTTTCCGTGCAAAGGATCACATGGAACGCCTGAACAATTCCGCAAGAATTTTGGACATTCCGGAAGTCCCGATCGAACTTTCGATGGCGGGCTTGAAAAAACTCGTGTCAATCGAAAAAGAATGGATTCCTTCCGGAGCCGGTCAAAGTCTTTACATTCGCCCGTTTATTTTTGCGAATGATCCTTATCTCGGCGTAAACGTCAGCAGTCATTACAAATTTATGATTATCCTTTCGCCGGTTGCCGCTTATTATGCTCACGGATTTGCGCCGGTAAAAATTATGGTTGAAGATAATTATGTTCGTGCCGTGCGCGGCGGTTTGGGTGAAGCCAAAACTCCCGCCAATTATGCGGCAAGCCTTCATGCCGGAATGATCGCTCATCAAAAAGGTTACGATCAGACTTTGTGGCTTGACGGCGTGGAAAGAAAATATATCGAAGAAGTCGGCTCAATGAATATTCTTTTCAAGATCAACGGCGAAGTCGTCACTCCGGAACTTGACGGAAGCATTTTGAACGGAATAACTCGTCGTACGGTTTTGCAGGTTGCGAAGGATTGGGGAGTTCCGGCCGTCGAAAGAAAAATTTCAATCGACGAAATCATTAAAGCTCATGAGGACGGAACTTTGGAAGAAGTTTTCGGATCCGGCACGGCGGCGGTTATTTCTCCGGTCAAAGTCCTTGCTTACAAGGGAAAAGAATATACAATCGGCGACGGCAATATCGGACCTTTCGCACAGAAAATGTACGATTATATAGACAAATTGCACACCGGCGAAGTTGAGGACAAATTCGGATTTATTGAAGTCGTTGACGAATTTTGATTGACTTGCGGGAATTTTTTTACACGGGAAGGATTTTTCTTTCCCGGTATTTTTTTGCAAAAAAACACCGCCCGGCAAATTTTTACGGGCGGCTCAAAATTTTTGTTTAATCTTCGTTCGGTTTCTTCAAAGGTTTTCCGAAAATCAAATGATCCAAAAGTCCGATAAGCTGACTTATTTCCGGCTTGGAAATCTGTCCGCTTGCTCCCAAAGATTCGCCCTTCAATTTCATTTCTTCATTGATAAGCGAGGAGAACAGGACAAACGGCACTTCATGAAGTCTTTCGTTGTCGCGGACAAGTTTCAGGAATCTGTGACCGTCCATTTTCGGCATTTCAACGTCGGAAACAATTACGCCGACATGCTTGTCGATGGGACCTTCTTTTCCGGCAAGGTTGCGCAGATAATCCCAAGCGTCCTGACCGTTGCCGAAATCGCGAACGAATCTGTAACCGGAATCGTGCAAAGTCGTAACCAAAAGATCGCGCAACATTGCGGAGTCTTCCGCAACGACAACATGAACATCGGCACGCAGTGACATAACGTCTTGAGTTGCCTCTTCGACCGTCGTAAGTTTCGCGTTTATCTCCGGATTTATTTCGGCAATAATCGTTTCAAAGTCCAAAAGCAAAACGATTCGATCGGTCATTTTGATGATGCCGACGACGCGGGACTGATCCCCGACTTCCGGCGCGGGCTCCATATCCTTCCACGAAATGCGGTGAATACGTGAAACATTTTCAACCAAAAAGCCTATGTTGAAATTGTTGATCTCGGTAACAATTATATTTTTTGATTCTTCGTTTGACATTACGTTAAGGCAACGCGGAAGATTTACCAGCGGAATTGCCTTGCCGCGCAGAGTGAAAAGTCCGTCAATGTAAGGATGCGCCTGCGGCATTGCGGTAACGGGCGCACGCTGAATTACCTCGCGTACTTTTGCCACGTTTATCCCGTAATTCACCTTTCCTATACTGAACTCGACTATCTCAAATTCGTTTGTACCCGTTTCAAGCAAAATTCCCTTCTTGTCGCCGGCAGTTTCGGCACCGGCACGTGCTTTGTCGTTAGCCAAATCGGATCGCCTCCATCAGCGTTGTTTAATCACAAAATTTTTCGTTTTTTTTCGCCGCAAAAAAGATTTATCCTTCAACGGGCGAAAACTTTTTAAATCCGGCAAAAATTTGACGTAAAAATCTTTTTGCTGTAAAATCCTTCGCATATTTCACAAGTTGTAATTTTCAAAGGAGATTGATTTAATTGAAAGCAACTTTGTTCGTTCCGAGCATGGTAAATCCTTCAACCGATGCCATGCTCAAAAAAACTCACAGCCGTTACACTTTGGTAGTTTTGGCATCAAAGAGAGCGCGTCAACTTTTGTCCGGCAAAGAGTGTCGCGTCGAAAATCTTTCAAACAAATATGTCACAAACGCGATGGAAGAAATTGCCGAAGGCAAAATAACTTACGAAATGAGTCGTGAATTGAGATGAATCCGCTTGAAGGCAGAAATATTTTAATCGGAGTGACCGGCGGGATTGCGGCGTATAAGGTCGTCGAAGTCGCAAGCCGCCTGAAAAAATCCGGCGCAAATGTTCGCGTAATAATGACAAAAAATGCGACCGAATTTGTTTCTCCGCGAACTTTTCAAGAAATTACCGGCAATCCGGTTTCCGTCGAAATGTTTGCCGAAAAAATACACGTCGCACACATTGCGCTTGCCGATTTTGCGGATTTGCTTTTAATCGCGCCGGCAACCGCGAATTTTTTGGCAAAGGCGGCTCACGGAATAGCCGACGATTTGTTGACGACGACGATTTTGGCGACAACCGCGCCGATTTTCGTCTGTCCTTCAATGAATACGAATATGCTTGAAAACCGGGTCACTCAAGAAAATTTGAAAATCCTGAAAAATTTGGGAATGAAAATAATCGATTCGGCAAGCGGAAATTTGGCTTGCGGCACAATCGGAAAAGGTCGTCTGCCGGAGCCGGAAGATATTTGCGCCGAAATTGAAAAGTTCTTTGCTGAAAATTTTGTTCCGCGAGAAAAAAATTCCGTCGAAATTTCCGCAGGTTTCGGGGAAGTTTTAACCATTGTCGAAAATCCTTTGCCTCTTGCCGGAAAAAGAATTATAGTCACGGCGGGCGGCACGATTGAACCGATTGACCCCGTTCGATACATTTGCAACAGGTCAAGCGGGAAAATGGGTTATGAAATTGCGAAGGTTGCAAGGAAGCACGGTGCCGAAGTCCTTTTGATTTCCGGAAATTCGACGGAACTTCAACCGGAGAATTTGCATTTTCAAAAAGTCGAATCGGCGGAAGAAATGCGCCGGGCGATTCTTGCCGAATACGAAAGTACCAACGCCGTTATAATGGCGGCGGCGGTTTCGGATTACCGTGTAAAAAATGTTGCCGCGCAAAAAATTAAAAAGTCCGACGAAAATTTGACTTTGGAGCTTGTGAAAAATCCGGACATTTTGAAAGAACTCGGACAAAACAAGGGAAAAAGAATTTTGGTCGGTTTTGCGGCGGAAACCGAAAATCTGATTGAATACGCAAACAAAAAACTTGAAGAAAAAAATCTTGATATGATCGTCGCAAACAATGTGACGGTTGAAGGCGCGGGATTCGGCACAAGCACAAATATTGCGTCACTGATTCACCGGGACGGCAAAATTGAAAATTTGCCGAAAATGTCAAAATCGGAGCTTGCCGAACAAATTGTCCGGCGGCTTGAAGAAAAATTTCTTTTGAAAGAAGGGTAAAGCAATATGAAAAGAACTCTCTTTACTTCCGAATCGGTTACGGAAGGTCATCCGGATAAAGTTGCGGACAGAATTTCCGACAGCATTTTGGACGCAATTCTCGAAAAAGATCCTTTGGGACGCGTTGCCTGCGAAACTCTGGTGACGACCGGGCAGGTTCATGTTGTCGGCGAAATTTCAACTTCCTGCTATGTCGAAGTCGCAAAAATCGTCCGCAACGCAATTCGCGAAATCGGCTACACAAATTCCGCTTACGGTTTTGAAGCCGATACGGTCGGCGTTTTGGTTTCGCTTGACGAACAGTCTCCGGATATTGCGCAGGGCGTAAACAAAGCACTTGAAGCACGGGAAGGAAAAATGTCCGAAGAAGATGCGATCGGTGCGGGAGATCAGGGCTTGATGTTCGGTTATGCCACAAACGAAACTCCGGAATTTATGCCCCTTCCGATTGCACTTGCTCACAAACTCGCTTACAGACTTGCCGAAATTCGCAAGTCAACTCATGAAGTCGATTATTTGAGACCGGACGGAAAAACTCAAGTTACCGTAATTTACGAAGACGACAAACCGGTTGCGGTCGATACGATTGTAATTTCCACTCAGCACAACCCGGAAGTCACACTCGAACAAATCAAAAAAGATATGATTGAGTACGTCGTCAAACCGATTGTTCCGGAAGGTCTTTTGACTCCGGAAACAAAATATTTTGTAAATCCGACCGGTAAATTTGTCATCGGCGGGCCGCAGGGCGATTCCGGCTTGACCGGCAGAAAAATTATCGTCGATACTTACGGCGGTTGGGCGCGTCACGGCGGCGGAGCATTCAGCGGAAAAGATCCGACAAAAGTGGATCGCAGTGCATCTTATGCCGCACGTTACGTCGCAAAAAATATCGTTGCCGCCGGACTTGCCGACCGTTGCGAAATTCAACTTGCCTACGCAATCGGCGTGGCTTATCCTCTTTCGGTTCGCGTCGATACTTTCGGCACCAACAAGGTTGACGAGGAATTGATCGAAAAACTTGTAAAAGAAAATTTCGATCTTCGTCCCGCCGGAATTATCAAAATGCTTGATCTTCGTCGTCCGATTTATCGTCAGACTTCCGCTTACGGTCATTTCGGAAGAACCGATGCAGATTTTTCTTGGGAACGCACGGATAAAGCCGAAACTTTGCGCAAACAAGCAGGTTTGTAATTATTGAAAAACTTAAAATAAATTTTGGGCGGTTGTCATCAATCGCTTTTTTTGTTTGACAAACTTATCAACGGCAGCCCGAATGTTTAAACCAACCTTGACAATCGGGAGTTAAATTGTGTCAAAGAAATCGCCCGGTTTTAACCGGGCGAGGGTAAGACAACTTCCGTATTTTGACCGGCAAAATCAATCTTCCGGACGTTCTCCGGTTTTTCCGGTGAATTTGTGATAATTTCCGCCCTTGCGCCGATTCATAAGTTCCGAAAACAATTCTTCAGGTTTGATTCCGTGCCAAGCCAAAAGAACAAGACAATGATACCACAGATCTCCCATTTCGTAGACGATTTGAGATTTTTCCTCATTCTTCGATGCGATTACCGTTTCAACGGCTTCTTCTCCGACTTTTTTCAAAATCTTGTCCTGTCCGTTTTTGAAAAGATAATTCGTGTAAGAACCTTCAACCGGATGACGTTGACGATCCCTTATCACCGAATACAATTCGTACAAAACGACCGCAAGATTTTCATTCTGCGGTTGCTCGACAATCGTAACGGCTTTGTCGTTTTCGTCAAGTCTGCGACCGCTGAAACATGAATAAGTTCCGGTATGGCAAGCGACACCGGTCTGATGAACTTTAATCAAGATCGTATCGCCGTCACAATCGCAATAAATCTCCTTAACCCGCTGAACATTGCCGCTGGTTTCGCCCTTCTGCCAAAGTTTTTGGCGACTGCGGCTGAAAAACCATGTATACCCGGTTTCGACAGTTTTTTTGAGAGATTCCTCGTTCATGTAAGCAAGCATCAAAACTTGACCGCTTTCCTCCTGAACAATCGCCGGCACAAGACCTTTTTCGTCGAATTTAATTTTTGAAATGTCAATTTCCATTTTCGGCAACACCTTTCATTTTTTTCAAAACATTTAACTTTTTGTATATTATACCACTTTGCAAAAAAAAAATGACCGTCGAATTTTTTCAAGTTGTAAGATTGAAAAAATTTTGTTAAACTTTCGCCGGAAGGAGAGAAGATTAAACATAAGGCGACAATTAAAAACGCTTTGAGAAAGATACGGAATTAATCGGAAAATTTTCGGCGTACATTGTTCAAAGTGTTCCCGTGCAAAATCGAACGGCGAAAATTTTTGTAAAAAGGTGGGAAGAAAAATGAATAAATCGGATTGGAGACATTTTTTGAACGAAAAAGCCGGCAACTGCAAAGTTTTGGTTGTCGGTGATGTGATGATGGACAAATATTATTACGGCGACATTCATAAATTTGCAAGCGATGCGCCGGTTCCGGTTGCGAAAATTACAAAGCGCACGGCAAAACTCGGAGCGGCGGCGAATATTGCAAACAACCTTTCGCTTATGGGTTGCCGGACTTGGATTGCCGGATTTGTCGGCGACGATCACAATTTTGAAACTTTGAGCGACCGGCTTGACAAATTCGACATAAATCGGGAAGGCTTGATTACAACCGATTTGCCTACCACAACAAAAGTCCGGATAATGAGCAGACACAATCAAATGTTTCGCATGGATTTTGAGGACAATTCTCCCAGAACCGACGAACAATTTGATTCACTCAAAAAATATGTCAAAGTTCTTTTGAATGACAGCCTTGATGCGGTGGTCATTGCCGATTACGAAAAGGGAGTTTGCACGGAGCGTTTCTGTCGGTCGGTCATAAAGGCGGCGCACAGTCACGGCGTGCCGGTGATCGTTTCGCCTTACGGTCAACAGTGGATCAAATACGCGCAGGCGGATTACATTACGCCGAACATTTCAAAGATAAACAAAATCCTTTTAAATCCGATAACCGACAAAGACGATGACGGAGTCGAACGCGCCGGACGCTACATAATGCGAAAATTTAAAGTAAAAAATGTTTTGGCAACGCGATCCGCCGAAGGGATAACTTTGATTACGGAGAACGAGGCAACTCACATTCCGACCAAATCACAGGAAGTTTTCGACAGTGCCGGTGCCGCGGATACGGTTGCGGCGGCATTTGCGATGGCTCTTGCCGGCGGCTTGAAACCTTCGGACGGTGCATTTATTGCAAATATTGCGGCGGGAATAGTAATTTCAAAATCCGGGACTTATGCGGTCACACGCGAAGATATGCTGAACGCACTTGCCGGATAATTTGTAAAGATGAATGGAGAAAATTTTAATGAGTAACGAACGAAAATTTTTGCCGGGTATTTTTTACGGCATAGGAGTGGGGCCGGGAGATCCGGAATTGTTGACGGTAAAAGCCATAAATGCGATAAAGAAAACAGACGTTTTTATTGCACCCAAAACCGAAAAACGATCCGAAAGTTTGGCTCTTTCCATAGCCGAACCCTATATAAAAACGGATTCGGAGATAATTTATCAAACTTTTCCCATGATCAGGGATTTTGCCGATTCGCCGGAAGTCTTTGAAAAAAACAGAGATGAAATTTTGCCCCTGCTCAATGCCGGAAAAAATGTCGCTTTTCTGACTTTGGGAGACCCGATGTTTTTCAGCACATACATTTACATTTTTAATCTTTTGAAAAATTGCAACGTCAAAATTGAAACCATTCCGGGAATTTCTTCATTTTCCGCGATAGCCGCCAAAACCGGAAAACCGCTTGCTTACGGTAACGATATTTTGGCGGTAATTCCGGCGACGGCGGATCCGAAAAAAATTTCGGATGCGCTGAAAACTGCGGACAGCTCAGTTTTGATAAAGGTTTACAAAAATTTTGACGAAATGATAAATATTTTGGAAGAAACCGGAATGGCAAAAAATTCCGTGCTTGTCAGTCGTTTGGGACTTGAGGGTGAAAAAATAATCGAAGATATTTCCGCACATAAATCCGAAAAGTTAAATTACCTTTCCACAATAACCGCCCGGAAAAAATAATTTCACGAAATAAATTTAACGGTTGAAATTCAGAATTATTTCAGGTAAAATAATTCAAGAATTTCAACCGGATTTTTTTGTGAAAGGATGGGATCGTAATGATTAAAATTGCCGTACTCGGAACGGGAAAAATTATTCCGGAAGCGATTGCCGCAATGCAGGCATCGGAAAAATTTGAAGTTGCAACGATTTGGGCACGTTCGCACAGCCGCGACAAAGCTCAAAAACTTGCCGAAAAATTTAATGTCGCGTCCGTTTCGACGGATCTTGACGAAATTTTTTCGGACGATTCGATTCAATTCGTTTATATCGGTCTGGTAAACAGCGTACATTACGAATATGCCCGGCGCGCACTTGAAGCCGGAAAAAATGTTATTTTGGAGAAACCTTTCACCACTTCACTTGATTCCGCCCGCGAATTGGTGAACATCGCAAAATATAAGCGGCTCTTTCTTTTTGAAGCGGTGACAAATTTGCATATGCCGAATTTTCACGCGCTCAAAGATTCTCTCGGGAAAATCGGCACGGTCAAACTTGTTCAATGCAATTATTCCCAATATTCAAGCCGATATGATGATTACAAAGCCTATAAAGTTGCTCCGGCTTTTGATCCGAATTGCAACGGCGGCGCGCTTTTTGATCTGAATGTTTATAATATAAATTTTGTTGTCGGGCTTTTCGGCGCGCCGGAGGATTCGGAATATTATCCGAACAAAGGCTGGAATTCCGTGGACACGTCCGGTTCTCTCGTTTTGAAATACAATGATTTTACCGCGACCTGCAACGCCGGAAAAGATTCGGCAAGTCCCTGTTTTTTGATTGTGCAGGGCGATAAGGGTTTCATTTATTCGCAGGGTTCGCCGAATGAATTTAAATCTTTCGATCTTGTCATTCGCGGGGAAGATACGAAACATTTTGAACTTAATAAATTTGATCATCGCATGGTTCATGAATTTATTGAATTTGCGGAAATTTTTGAGTCGGGAAATTATAAAGCCGTCGAATCCGGTCTGCAGACTTCTCTCGACGTAATGAAAATTTTGGAAACCGTCAGTCAAAAAAAGCAGTGATTAACGGTTGTTGCAGAAAAAATCCCCTTCCAGGAGAAACTCCCGGAAGGGGATAATTTATTTTCGTTTTCAAAAATTACTTGCAACCTTTGCAGCAAGTGCAATTCGGCCCGCCGTTACAGCAGGGAGATTCTCCTTTGAAAAAATGTCCGTATGCCTTTTTGAGGGAATATCCGCAAATTCCCGCAATTACAATGCCTATTACAACCGTTGCCATAAAAATCCCCTCCAAAAATTTTTACTCAAATCCCAAAAGTTTTCCGCCTTGATAAACTATCAACGACGCAATCCATGCAACCGCGCAGGTATAGAAGAAAGCAAATGCCATCCATTTCCAACTGCCCGTTTCTTTTTTTACGGTGCCGAGTGCGGTTACGCAAGGCGAGTAAAGCTGTGTAAATATCATAAACGCCAATGCGGCAAGCGGTGTAAATGCCGTTCCCATCGAGGTTGCCGCCAAAACTTCGGAAGTTTCTTCGGCATCTTCGGCTTCGGTCGAAATGTCGTCCGCGCCGTACAAAATTCCCAAAGTCGAAACAACCGCCTCTTTAGCCAAGACACCGGTAACAATTGCCGCGCCCGATTCCCAAGTATCGAAACCTTGAGGAGCAAAGATCGTTGCCGTTGCCGAGCCTATTCCGGCAAGATAACTTTCGTCCATGTCCTCCGTCATTCCGTCCGAATTGAAATTGCTTAAGAACCAAATTGCAACCGACATTGCGAAAATAATGGTGCCGGCTTTTACCAAATACCCTTTGCCTTTATCCCAAGTTTCAAGCAAAACGGTCTTAATATCCGGAAGTCTGTAAGGGGGAAGTTCCAAAAGGAAAGTCGATTCGTGACCTTTAAAAGCGGTAGCTCCCAAAACTTTTGCCATCAAAATTGCCGTTGCCAATCCGAGGAAATACATCCCGAAAACTATGTTTGCCGCATGTTCGGGGAAGAACATCACCGCAAAAAGGGCGATAATCGGAACTTTGGCGTTACAGGTCAAAAAGGGCGTTATCAAAATCGAAATCATTCTGTCTTTGTGAGTGTCCAAAGCGCGCGCTCCCATTATTGCCGGAACGCCGCAACCGAATCCCATAATGAGCGGCATGATTCCTTTTCCGCTCAATCCGGCTTTACGCATAATCGGATCCATTACGAAGGCAACGCGAGCCATGTAGCCGGTGCCGTCAAGAAAACTCAAGCAAAGGAACAATGTGAAAATCAGCGGGACAAAACTCAAAACACTTCCCACACCGACTATAATTCCGTCCGAAACAAGCGATTGCATCCACCCTTCAACGCCGGCGGATTCCATAGCTTCCGTTGCACTTACCGCAACCGTTTCTTCAAAAAATTCTCCGAGTATATCCGCAAGCGGTTGCCCGATCCAATTAAACGCAATTTGAAACATAAGATAAAACATTCCGATCATTATGAGGACGGAAGAAATTCCGTTCGAGAGGTATTTGTCGAGTTTGTCGGAAAGTGTTTTGTCCGCCGCGCGAACGGTAACCGCCTGCGCCATAACCTTATCTATAAAATCGTAACGGGCGGCAATAATATTTTCCTCAATTATCTCCGGCGAATCTTTGCTCATTCTTATTTCGCGTACGCGATCAATATGTTCAAGAAGGAGTTCACCGGGTTTGTAATTCGACATACGGGTATCGGTGAAAACATCAAGCAAAGTTCTGACACTTGCGTTGCTGTTACCGACCGTGCTTGTAACAGGCATACCGAAAACTTTTTCGAGTTTCGCCTGATCTATGGTAATTCCGTGCCGTTCGGCTTCGTCCATCATATTCAAATTTATGACGAGAGGAATATTTTGCTCCAGAAGTTGAACGGTCAAAAAGAGATTTCGCGCCATATTCGACGCATCAACCACATTGACCACAATATCCGGCTTGTTTTCCTTGAAGAAATTGCTTACGACGGTTTCTTCCTGTGAACGTGCATTTATGGAATAAGTTCCGGGCAAATCGACTACGGAAATCTTTCTTCCCTTGTATTCGACAAGACCGACCTTTTTATCGACGGTCACGCCGGGCCAGTTGCCGATTTTTTGACGCGCCCCCGTCAACTCGTTAAAAATCGTGGATTTACCGGTATTGGGATTACCGGTTAAAGCTACGGACAATTCCGGCATCAAAAATCACCCCTTAAAAAAAACTCAAACTGCTTCGGATACTTCGATTTTTTCGGCATCGTCTTTGCGAAGTGCCAAATTATATGCGCGGATTCTTATGGCAATCGGATCGCCCAAAGGTGCCGTGCGCAAAACTTCAACCCGCGTTCCCGGGATCAAGCCCATTGTCATCAGGCGTTGTTTCATCTCGGATTCTTCAATGGAATCAATGCGAACAGTCATGCCGACCTGCGCATCTTTCAAAGTCATTTTATCTCCCGCCTTTCAAAAAAGATAACCACTATCAAAGGCAAAGTTTAAATTATCCGGTTTTAGATGTCAATGAAAATATTTTTTTTCGATCGTTGAACTTCTCCCGGCTGAAGCCGGAATATTCATGAAGCGGGAAATTTCGTAACCGGCATGGCGATTTGATGTTAAACCCAAAAATAAATAAATTTTTAACCAACTTTTCTTTGTCCGGCAACAAAGAAAAGTTACAAAAGAAAATGCCTCCATATGTCGCGAGCAAC
>CAJOPK010000122.1 GCA_905236255.1 uncultured Selenomonadaceae bacterium
AATTTTTACCGGTTCGGTGATTGCCGTTTTCAGATTTTTGATTGACGAAGCCGACGAATTTCGTCCGGCTTTTTTTTCGGATTTCAATTCGCCGGAGAAAATTTTTTTGACAATCGTCTTTTTTATTTTTGTCGCTTATTTTTTGGAAAAGACAATTCAAATTGACGGACAAGTTGCAGGCAGCGGTATTCCTCAACTCAAAAAAATATTTGAAGGTCGGGGAAAAATGAAAAATCCCTTTCGTGCATTGGTTTTGAAATTTTCCGCCGCAACTTTGGGAATCGGCGCGGGTATGTCGCTGGGCAGAGCCGGATTGAGCGTACAATTCGGGGCATTTGCGGGAAGTTTTCTGAACCGGATTTTTTTTGCAAAACTGCCGGGACTTCCGAAAAATCACGGGGAATCCGAAATGAAAATTTTGTTGACCGCCGGAGCCGGAGCCGGATTGGCGGCGGTATTCAATGCGCCGCTTGCCGGATTGATTTTTTGCATTGAAGAACTTCACAAAAAATTTACTCCGGAAGTTTTAATCGCAACCGTAACCGCAACAATTTCCGCATCGGCAATGACCGATTTGGTTTTCGGAGTCCGTCCGATTTTTGAAACGATCGCGCCGACTTTTTCCGAATTTCCCGGAATAACAAACGCAACGCCTTCCGGAATTTTTTCCGGGATTTATTCCGAACAACCGAAAATTTTTCTCTTTGCGCTGTTTTCGGGAATTTTCGTCGGAATTTTGGGCGCGGCGACGACAAAGACTTTGATATTTTCGCTTGATTTTTACGAAAGATTGAAATGCCGAAACTTTTTTAAATTCCTGATTCCGCTGTCGCTTATTATTCCTTTGGGAATTTTCCTGCCGCAGATTTTGGGTTGCGGCAACGTTTTGGTTGACGATCTTTTGACGGGAAATTTTGAATTGAAATTTTTGATCCTGCTTTTCGCCGGAAAATTTTTATTTACAATGATCTGTTTCGGGACAAATGCGCCGGGCGGGTTGTTTTTGCCGGTATTGACACTCGGAGCGATTTTCGGAAATATTTTCGGAAGTTTTGGAGTCGCCGAAAATTTTTTCCCGGAAAGTCAAATGTCACTGTTCATAATTTTCGGAATGGCGGCATATTTTTCGGCGGTGATAAAAGCTCCGATAACCGGAAGTATTTTGATACCGGAATTGACCGGGCAATTTTCTTTCCTGTTGATCTTGACGGCGGTATCGGCGGCGGCGTTTTTTTCGTCGGATCTGTGCGGAGGAAAACCGATATTTTCCGCACTTTTGACCGGAAAACGCTGACCGCCGATTCGTATGTCAAACTTCGATAACTTTTGACGGAGTAATTATTATATCAACTTTTGAATCATCGGGAGTAACCGGCAAATCTTCAACAACCTGAAAATCACAGGCAAGCGCAATTTTTTTCGCGTTTGTCGCAAGTTTCAAAAATCTGTCGTAATATCCGCCGCCGAGTCCGAGCCGATTGCCGTGAATGTCAAAAGCCGCCCCCGGAACAATTACGCAATCCAATTCGTGAATGTCCGCAAACTTTCTCAAATCCTTGCGAACGGTCAAAATTCCGAAATCCCCGACTTCAAGCGCGTCAATCGCCGGAAGAATTACCGGGCGAATTGTTCCGCGTCCGACAATAAAAGGAATGGCAACTTTCTTTCCGGCGGCAAAACACTTTTCAAAAAATTCCCTCAGTTGAATTTCTTCCGGCATGGATTCGTAAGCCATGACGGTTTTTGCGTTCAAATAAGCCGGATGTTCCAAAAGTTTTGAAATTATTCCGTGACTGACTTTTTTCAATTCTCCATGCGAAATTTCGGATCTGCGCCGGCGCATTTCCTTACGCAACACCTTTTTCCGTTGAAATATTTCTTCTCCCGACATGACAACCGCCTCCCGTTCAATTTTCCGCCGGCTTGTCGCTTACGTTGTTGTTGACCGAACTTTTTGCAACCTCTATTTCAACTTTGTCGGCAATTTGCAACTTTATGATCTCGTCATCAATTCCGGTGATCGTGCCGTAAATCCCGCCGATCGTCAAAATCCTGCTGCCGACCTTCAAAGAATTGAGCATTTCCTCGCGTTCTTTTTGAGCTTTTTTTTGCGGGCGATAGAGCAGGAAATAAAAAATTACCAGCATCAAAATTATGGGGCCCCAGCCTGCCATCGCCGCCGCAAATTCATTATCCATAATTTTAAAATCCCCTTTCATAATTCATGAAAAAATCTTCCCGAAATTCGCCGAATCTGTCTTCCAAAATCGACCGGCGCATTTCGGCGGTAAATCTTTGCAAATATCTCAAATTGTGGAGAGTCAAAAGTCTTAAGCCGAAAATTTCGTCCGTACGAATAAGATGCCGGATATATGCGCGGGTGAATTTGTTTCGGCAGGTGTAACAATCGCAATCCGATTCAAGAGGCGAAAAATCTTCCGTGTAAGCGGCATTTTTCATGACAAGTCTGCCGGATGCGGAAGTTTTTGGGGAAACCATAGCCATACCGTTCCGGGCAACTCTTGTGGGGAAAACGCAGTCGAACATATCAATGCCGCGCAAAACTCCCTCAATCAAATGATCCGGAGTACCGACACCCATCAAATAACGCGCTTTGTTTTCCGGCAAAAATTTTGTGGAAATTTCCAGCATTTGATACATAAGTTCTTTGGGCTCGCCGACACTCAAACCGCCTATCGCACAACCGTCAAAGTCCATCGATCCGATAATTTTTGCACTTTCTTCCCGCAAATCGGCATACATCCCGCCCTGTGCAATCCCGAAAACCCCCTGCGTCGGCAAAGTCGCCGCCTTCAAACATCTTTCCGCCCAGCGATGAGTCCTTTCGGTCGAACTCTTTGCATAATCGTAATCGGCGGGGTAGGGAATACATTCGTCAAAAGCCATTGCAATATCGGAGCCGAGTGCCTGCTGTACTTCGATTGAAACTTCCGGCGAAAGAAATTTTTTCGATCCGTCGATATGCGAATTGAAAGTTACGCCTTCTTCGGTAATTTTCCGGAGCGCGCCCAAGCTGAAAACTTGAAAGCCGCCGCTGTCCGTCAAAATTCCGCCGTTCCACTTCATAAAATCGTGAAGTCCGCCGGCTTTTTTCACAAGTTCCGGACCGGGACGCAAAAACAAATGATAAGTATTCGACAGAATTATTCCAGCGCCGAGTTCTTTCAATTCGTCCGGAGAAACTCCCTTGACGGTTGCCTGAGTTCCGACCGGCATAAAAATCGGCGTGGGGAAATCTCCGTGCGGCGTGTGCAAAATTCCGGCTCTTGCGCCGGTTGCCGCGTCTTTGTGTATGAGTTCGTAAGTTACCGCACCCACAAATTTTTCACCTTCCAAATTTATTTTTCATCTTCCGATTTTGCGACAAAAGAAATCTTTTTTCCTATAAAACATTCGTTACCGGTATTTTCGACAAAAACACATTTGAGCCCGTAATCCAAAGTACAGGAATAATATTTGTCGTCAATCATAAATCCGGCGGGTTGAAGATTTTCCCCGACCCCGTCCAAAATCAGACCGCGCAGATTGTTTATTTGAAAATCGTCAAGTATCAGATATTCGTTTTCATTCATTTCAAATCGTCCTTTATGCGTATTTGTTTATATTACATTATAATCAATTCCGACGTATTTTTCAAATTTTAACGGCGCATTTTGAAATATAGTCGCCAAAAGTGATAAATGTAATGAAGAAAATTTGTTCATCTCGATAAGAAAAAACTCCCGGAAGGGAGCGGTAAAATAATTGTATTTCCGGCTTTTTGGTTTGTCATAAAGGCTGTTGATCCTGATTATAGGGTACTTGCTGATTGTAAGGTTGAGATTGTTGCGGTTGTTGTTGCTGATATTGCGGTTGCGGATAAGGTTGTTGTGCCGCCTGTTGACTCATCTGCAATTTTGCCTGTTGCAAAATCTGTCGTGCCTGTTCAAGTCCCGCCTGTGCCGTTTGAACACCTTTAAAAGTGTCGGTGACGTGTGCAATAAGTCGATCAAAGACCTGATTGGCATATCTGTCCGCATCGTCTTGAAGTTGCCGCGCATTTTTTTGGGTGCGCTCGATAATTTCGCTTTCCTGCTGTTGCGCCTGACTCAAAACCATTCGCGCCTTATCCCTTGCCTGAATTACTATGTCGTTTTCGTCAATAAGCTGTTCGGCTTGGATTCGTGCCTGTTTGATGATGTTGTCCGCTTCCTGTTGAGCCGTTTTGACTATGGTATCTTTCTCGCGCATAATCTCGCTTGCGCGCTCCAATTCTTGGGGTAAATCCCGGCGCAAATCTTCGACAAGGTGAATGAGTTCGTCCTCGTCCAAAATTGTTTTGCCGGTCAGCGGCACATGAGACGCGCCCGCCACAAGATTTTCTATTTTGTTCAGGGTATCGCGTACTGCCATACTTTTATACACTTCCTCATTCAGTTATTTTCAACCCGGACATTTGGATTGAAGAGCAAATTCCACACACTCCGGAACAAGTCCGTGAACGTCGCCGCCGAAATGTGCAAGTTCACGAACTCCGGAAGAACTTATAAACAAAAATTCCGGTGCCGTCAACAAAAAAATTGTATCCGCCTCCGGTGCAAGGTGCCGGTTCATTTGCGCCTTGTTCACCTCATACTCAAAATCTGCGGCGGAACGAAGTCCGCGAATAATTATGTTTATGTCATTTTTCTTGATGTAATCGGAAACAAGTCCTTCACTGGAATCGACGATCAAATTGTCAATGTGGACGGTCGCCTCGCGCAAAAGATCCACGCGCTCCTCCAGATTGAAAAGGGATTTTTTCTTGTCGTTCATGAAAACGCAGACAATCAATTCGTCAACCATTTTGGCGGCACGTTCAAAAATATCGACGTGTCCGTTAGTTACCGGGTCAAAACTTCCCGTACAAATTGCCTTTTTCATATTACTGCTCCTTTAATCTGTTTTACAAAAAACATCTGCGGCGGTCGTATGACCGTAATTTATTTTTCGGATACAATTCAAGTCCGGCGGAACTCCGGCAACAATTTCGTCAGCGCCGTGTTCGACGACGATAATTCCGTCGGTTTTTAAAATATTCAATTCGGAAACAAGTTTCAAAGTTTTTTCGGTAAGTCCCTTCTTGTAAGGCGGATCCGCGAAAATCAGATCAAATTGTTTTTGTCCGGAAAGTTTTTTCAAAGCCGGTTCAAAATCCGATTTCAAAATCTTGCAAGCGTCCGAAAACTTTGCCCGCGCCGCATTTTCCGCAATCAATTCCGCCGTCGCCGAATCAATGAAAGTCGCGAATCTTGCTCCGCGTGAAACACTTTCCAAACCCAAAGCACCCGTTCCCGCAAAAATATCCAACACGTTTTCGACTTCGGAAAAATTTGTCATTCCGTTCAAAATGTTAAAGATTGATTCTTTTACGCGGTCGCCGGTCGGTCGCGTGGACAATCCGGACGGGGTTTTTAATTTCAAGCCCTTTGCCGTTCCCGTTATTATTCTCATTAAAACACTCGCAATCTTTTTACAAACAATTTTACAAATTCTATTTCTGCCGATTTGTGAATGTACTCCGACCTACAGAGGTCGGAGCTTCCTGCTTCAACGACCGCCGCACAACAGCAAGTATTGCGTCTTACACAATCTCCACAGGCGTAAGTTCCTACATAATATCTGTCGGATAAGTTACACAATGCAAGACTGTCAACTTCTTTTAACCACTCAAACTCTTCTTTGTATTTTGCGGGGGTCATATAAATTTTGTTTTCCAATCTGTCCGAAAGCATACGATTATGAACAAAGCGAACGCAACCGAAAGTTTTGGTAAAATATTTCTCCCGTTCGGGTGTCGGATAAATTCTAAATTTGTATGCCTTGTTCATAATTCCACCTCCACATAATTTGATTATAACTTTTACTTCGCCTTTGTCAATAAAAAAAGCGATTCATCCCACCATTTATGGAAGTGGGGGATTTCTCGCTAATTTTTGTTAAAACATTGATAATGTACGGAAATAGTCGGAGATTTTTTTCGGATTGTGCAAAATATTGAAATTTGCCGGGAATTTTTTGCAGGGGAATTGAAATGTTGGCAGAAAGGATACTTCCGAAAAGATTATCCGCGCTTTTAAGCGGATCAATCGATAATTTCGGGAGGTAATTTTTTTTATGGAACAGCAAATAAAAGAGTTGCGCGAAAGAGCCGCCGAAACAATTCGTTCGGCAGCGACGAATTTAAAAGAGCTTGATAATTTGCGCGTAAAGTTTTTGGGTAAAAAGGGCGAACTCACCGCACTTTTGCGCGGAATGAGTCAACTCGGTCCGGAGGACAGACCGCGAATCGGAAAAATCGTAAATGAGGCCCGGGCGGAACTTGAAAAACTTTTTGCCGAAAAAAATGCGGCTTTGAAGGCAAAAGAAACCGAAAACAAATTGGCGGCGGAAAGAATTGACATAACTTTGCCGGGACGAAAGGCTTTTCCCGGTCGCCTTCACCCGTTGACACTGACTTTGAATCGCGTCAAGGAAATTTTTATAACTATGGGTTACACCGTCGAAGAAGGACCGGAAGTCGAAACGGATTATTACAATTTTGAGGCTTTGAATTTGCCCAAAGATCACCCGGCCAGAGATACTCAAGATTCTTTCTACATCACGGAAGAGATTTTGTTGCGTACCCAGACTTCACCGGTACAGGCAAGGACAATGGAAGGTCACGAGCCGAATACCCCGATAAGAATGATCGCGCCGGGCAGAGTTTATCGCCGCGACGATTACGATGCATCACATTCGCCGATGTTTACGCAGGTCGAAGGACTTGTGATAGACAAGGGAATAAGTTTTGCTGATTTGAAGGGAACGCTTGAATTGTTCTTGAAACAGATGTTCGGCAGCAGTGCAAAAATTCGTCTGCGTCCGAGCTTTTTCCCGTTCACGGAGCCCAGTACGGAAGTCGATGTTTCCTGCGTGATGTGTCACGGTGAAGGTTGCAAAGTTTGCAAGGGTTCCGGTTGGCTTGAAATTTTGGGTGCCGGCATGGTTCACCCGCAAGTTTTGGAAATGAGCGGTTACGATCCGTCAAAGGTAAGCGGTTTTGCCTTCGGCTTGGGTGTCGAAAGAATTGCAATGTTGAGTTACGGGATTGACGATCTGCGCCTTTTCTATGACAACGACGTAAGATTTTTGAATCAGTTCAATTAAAAATTTCGCAAGGAATCTTCCAATTTTAGTCGGGAGAGGAATTGCAAAATTTCGGAAAATGTAATATAATCTTTTGCGGGAGGAGGTGGAGCTGTGGCAAAGGCAATGAAAGATTTACGGTATCATTTTGGGCTGAAACTCAAAATTTATCCCGATTTTGAACAACGAAAAATTATAAAGGCAAATTCCGACGCAAGCAGATTTGTTTATAATGAAATGGTTTATGTAAATCTCGAACTTTGGAAATTCGGCAATCCGAAAATCTACA
>CAJOPK010000123.1 GCA_905236255.1 uncultured Selenomonadaceae bacterium
AATAAAATTTTTTGGGAGGTTTTGGCTGTGTTGAAAAAATTTGTTGCGGTCGCTTTTCTCTTGGTATCTTTTATAACCGCAGGTTGCATTGGAGATCCGAATAATCCGGTCACCAATCCGGATTACAAGGAATACACCGGCAACAACAAACGTCTGCTGATTTACACTTCAATGAAGGAAAATCTTATCGGCGGCATTATTGAAGGTTTCAAGAAAAAATATCCCGATGTCGAAATTGATTACACCTCCGGCGGTGCCGGCAAAATCATGGCAAAACTTTATGCCGAACGTCAAAGCGGGCAAACTCTTGCCGATATTATTTGGACAAGTGAAGTGCCGGATTTTTATCAGATGAAAAAGGACGGTATGTTGGAAATTTACAAGCCGAACGGATTTGATGAAGTTCTCAATCCTTTTGACGATTACGACGGATCTTTCACGGCTGCCCGTTTGGGGACTTTGGGAATTGTGGTGAACACCGATAAAGTCGATTACAACCCGGAATGGGAAGATTTGGCGACGGATCCGCTTTTCAAAAATGCTTTCGGTATTGCCGATCCGGCTCTTTCCGGTACGTCTTACATGAGCGTCGCACTTTTGGAAAAGCAATTCGGCCGGGGTTATTTTGAACGTCTTCAGGCAAACGGTGCCAAAAAGGGCAAAGGTTCCGGGCAGGTAATTGACGAAGTTGCGGACGGAACTTTAAATGCCTGTCTCGGTGTTGATTACATTACCGTCGGAAAAATTGAAAAAGGAGCGCATTTGAGAATAGTTTATCCGAAAGAACTTTTGATGGTACCCAGTCCGGTTGCGATTTTGAAAGATTCTTCAAACAAAGAAGTCGCAAAAAATTTTGTTGATTATCTTTTGTCAAAAGAGGCACAGCAGAAAGTTGCCGAAGCCGGAACCGTTCCCGTTCGTCCCGATGTTGAAATGCCGGTCAAAAACAATTTGCCGACTCCGACAACGGCCTTCAATTCCGGAATAAAAATCAGTTACACGGATATTTTGTCGAAGAAAGACGAAACGGTCAGAAGATTTTCGACGCTGTTTAAAAATTAACCGTATGTTGCTTGTATAATTTGGGAAATACATTTGTAACCGCTTATCTTTTTTGAGGATAAAATTTTGGACATTTCAACTTTTGTATATTTTCTTACGGCTTCGGTGCTTTTGACTCTTGCACCGGGTCCGGACATTTTGTATCTCCTTACGAAAAGTTTGGCGGACGGTGCAAAATGCGGAGTATTTTTGGCTTGCGGACTTGTGAGCGGAATAATTTTTCACACGACTTTGGTAATAATCGGAGTTGCGGCAATAATTCAAAATTCTCCGTCGGCAATGATTGCCTTAAAAATTTTCGGCGCGGCTTATCTGATATTCCTTTCCTTTAAAGCCTTTCAAGCCGGGAAAAATGCCGGAGAAATTGCTTTGAAAAAAGCCGATGCAAAAGTTTCGCTCCCGAAAATTTATGCGCGCGGGGTTTTGATGAATGTTTTAAATCCGAAAGTTTTGCTGTTCTTTTTGGCATTTTTGCCGCAATTCGTAAATCTTTCCGAAGAAAATGTCGGGTTGCAAATTGCATTTTTGGGGTTTGTCTTTGCAATGCAGGCGTTGTTGATTTTTTCGGCAATATCCGTCTGCGCCGGAAAGGTAAGAAAATTTTTGACGGGCAAAAAAAATATCGGCAAGTTTTTTGCTTTCACGGAATCCGGCGTATTGGCATTGATAGCCGTATCGCTTATGTTTTTGTGATGAATTTCAATGAAGGGAGATATTTATTTGAAAGTCGAAGTAATAAAAAACATTTTGGGAGAAAACGACAAAATTGCCGGAGAAAATCGAAATTTTTTTGCCGGGAAAAAAATATGTGTCATGAATTTGATGGGATCGCCCGGCAGCGGAAAAACCACTCTGCTTGAAAAAACACTGGGGAAAATTTCCGAGAAAATCAAGGTTGCGGTTATCGAAGGCGATTTGTTTACCGCAAAAGATGCGGAAAGAATTGAAAATCACAATGTCCCGGTCGTTCAAATAAATACTTCCGGCGGTTGTCATTTGGATGCGCCGATGGTAAAAAAAGCCCTCCAAAATCTTGATACGGAAAATCTTGATCTGATTATCGTCGAAAATGTCGGCAATCTTGTTTGTCCCGCCGAATTTGACATAGGGGAAAATTTTAAAACCGTTGTTTTGTCGATCACGGAAGGCGATGACAAGCCTTTAAAATATCCGCTGATTTTTAAGGAGTCGGAAATTGCCGTGTTGAATAAAATTGATTTGTTGCCGTTCACAAATTTTGATCTTACCGCCGCCCGCGAAGATTTGACGACAATTCATCCCGGCATAAAAATTCTTGAAACTTCCTGCACAAAAGAAACCGGACTTGACGAATTTTGCAATTTAATTTTGAAAAAAGTTTCCGATGTGAAATCTTGATTTTTGACAAGTGAAAAAAATTTGCGGGAAAAATTTGTCCGTCAACGGTAAAAAACACCGGCAATCGTACCGGTGTTTTTTTATCGTTTGACTTGCCGGCTGAATTTGTTTTTTTGGTCTTTTTTGTTTTTGACGGCGATTTTTTTCCGAAAGTCCGGTATAATGTGCGAAAAATTTTTGCGGGGTGAAAAAATGAGCGAATCGGAAAAAAGAGAGTTGACTTTGGAGGCGACATTGGAAAATTTGTCGGCGGTAAATGTTTTTGCGGATGAATTTCTGGATTCCGTCGGTTGTCCGTTGCGTGCACATCTTCAACTCAATTTGGTTATCGAAGAAATTTACGTAAACATTGCAAGCTATGCCTATGCCCCGAAAACGGGAGAAGTAAAAATAGATATTGCCGTCAATCGGGAGCCTCTGACCGTAACAATTTCGTTTACGGACGGCGGAAGGCATTACAATCCTCTCGAAACCGAAGAGCCGGATTTAAATTTGTCTGCGGAAGAACGTCAAATAGGCGGACTCGGTATTTTCCTGGTCAAGAAAAATGTCGACGAAGTGAAATACGAATACATTGACAACAAAAATGTTTTGACCGTTTTCAAGAAGTTGTAAGGCAGACAAAAAGCGATTCGGGCAGGAATAAATTTTGTCTTGCAGAATATAGTCGCTTAAAATATTAAAGATATAAAAAAATGATTGAAAATTTATTATTATGCCGGTACCGGTTTATAACAGTACGGGTGATTAAATAAAATCGAGGAGGCGATAACGGATGCCGACGAGGGTTGAGAAACATTTGATACGCTCATCGTCACCATATTTTGAGATGCTTTTCGGTTTTTGTCATCTTGCGAAAAATCTTTACAATCATGCAAATTATATTTTGCGTCAAAATTTTATTCGTGAAAGCAAAATTATCGGCTATTGCGAATTGGATCAAATTTTGAAGGCAGACGAAGAATATCCGGATTATCGTGCAAT
>CAJOPK010000124.1 GCA_905236255.1 uncultured Selenomonadaceae bacterium
GTAAACGAACAGTCGGAGGACATCGGAGCGCGCAGACTTCACACTTTGCTTGAAAAATTGCTTGAAGAAGTTTCCTTTGACGCGCCGGACATGGTAAAAGAAGGCAAAACACAAGTCAGCGTAAATGCGGAATATGTTGACACGAGATTGAAAGAAATTGCCAAGAATCGCGATTTGTCGCAATTCATTTTGTAAAGCAAAGTTTTTGAAAGAAAATTTTTGTCACAAAAAAACTTCCTTCCTTAATCGGAAAGAAGTTTTTTATTTTGTTTGAAGATTATTCCGGTCGGCAATCAACCGCCCCGACGTCCGGCAAAAAGTAACCGGAATTGCGTCACAATCATTCCGACAAGCATAAGAATACAACCGAAAATTTCCCTGCCGCTCATAACTTCATCCAAAATCAGCCATCCCGACAACGCTCCGAATATCGCCTCAAAACTCATCAGAATTGCCGCAGAAGCCGGCTCCGCATATTTTTGACCGAAAATTTGCAAGGTAAACGCAACACCCGAACTCATAATTCCGGCATAAGCTATGGAAAACCAAGCCGATTTAAATGCCGCCGGCGACGGATTTTCAAAAATCAGCATTGCCGCAAAACTCAAAATCATTGTCGTAAAAAGTTGGGCGGCGGAAAGTTCGACGACATCAACTTTGGAGGCAAATTTATCGATCGTCAAAATGTGTGCCGTCCAGAAAAACGAACTTGCAAACAAAATCAAATCTCCGTATTGAATCGAAAAATTTTCTTTGACTGCAAGCAAATACAATCCGATTATCGCCAAAGTCGCCCCGACAAAATTTTCCGGGCGGATTTTTTTACCCAAAAGTTTTGCGCCGATTGGAACAAAAACTATATAAAGACAGGTTATGAAAGCCGCTTTTCCGGCGGTGGAATACTGAATTGCAATTTGTTGCATTGAACTTGCCGAAAACAAAATTATTCCTATCAAAAGACCCGCGCCGAATCCGTGAGAATATTTTCCGGAAAGTCTTTCTTTTCTGCGCGATTTTCGCGTAAAAAACAACACGAAAATCAGAGCAACGACCCCGATTAAATATCTTGCCGCCGCATAAGAAAAAGGCCCCAAATCTGCCATTCCGGTTGATTGAGCGACAAAAGTTGTTCCCCAAAAAAATGATGCTCCGAGAAGCATTAAAGTTCCCTTAAATTGCATTAAATTCACCCTTTGGATTGGTACAGGCAAAATTTTAATCGACATCACCGAGAAAAGGAGATTCCGAAAATTTTTGAATCAAGTTGTTTGCGCGTTCAATGTCAAAATTGTTTTCAAGCGCAAACATTATTATGCCGTCCCAAGTATTTTTTACGTAAAGTTTTTCCACATTTGCAAAATATAAAAGTCTTTGCGTTTCCTTAACCGTCAAATTCATTGCAACCGCCAACGACAAAATTTTCACCCGCGAAGGATTTTTCCTGCCGGCGAAAATGTGATAAGCATAAACCGGATTTAAAAGAGATTTTTTTATAACTTCAACTTTTTTGAGATTTTTTTCCTTCAGCAAATATTCAAGGTATTGAACAAGAGAAAAATTTTGAAAAAATTCTTCTTCGTTATCGTCGAAAAATTTCTCAAAATCTTTTGCTTCACTCAATTCATTTTCAAGTTGCAAAGTATCCTTGTCCGGCAATTTCAAAACTCCCCCGTTTTTTGTGCTATAATATTACAAATTTTTGGCAAAGGCAAGGCGATAAAATGGACGCAGATGTTGAACTTTACATAAAATCACGTTTCAAGAAAATCAAACTTCTGCGAAAAACCGAAAAAGGCGAAGTTTGGCTTGCGTCAACCGAAACCGGCGAAAATGTCATATTGAAACGAATAAATTTTGCCGGACTTCCTTATTTGAAACTGAAGGAAAATTTCAATCCTTTTTGGGCAAAAATTTTGTACTTTGCTGAGGAAGAAAATGAAACGCTCGTTGTTGAAGAATTTATAAGCGGTGAACTTTTGGCGGATCGAATTGAAAGGAAAAAATATTTCACCGAAAACGAAGTTCGCAAAATTTTGTTGCAAATTTGCGACGGATTGGAAATTTTGCATAGCTTGGGAATAATTCATCGCGACATAAAACCTTCAAATTTAATTTTGCAACCGGGCGGAATTGTGCGACTTACCGATTTTGATGCGGCTCGCATTGTGAAAGAAAATCAATCGGAAGATACAATTTTTCTCGGTACAAAAGGTTACGCGCCGCCGGAACAGTACGGAAGCGAACAAACCGACGCAAGAAGTGATATTTACGCGCTGGGAATTACCGCGAAAAAACTTCTCGGAGAAAATTATACCGGGTATTTGAAAAAAATTTTGGAGAAATGCACGGCTTTTGATCCTGCGGCACGTTATCAATCCGCAAAAGAATTGAAACGCGCAATAATTTATTCGCGTTATTCCGGGAAAATAAAAATTTTGGCAACGGCGGGAATTTTTTGCGGAATTGCTTTTTCCGGTTACAATTTGTTGCCCGTACCGAATGAAAGCGAAATAACGAAACCCGAAACTTTGCCGGAAAACAAAAAGGTTGTTGTCGATTCCAAAAAGCCGGAGCCGGAGAAAAATAATTCCGTTCCGGAAGTTAAAGAGAAAAAATTTTCGCCGTTTTCCGCAGATGATTTAAAAATTCCGGAAAATAAAGTCGAACCGAAAATTTCAAAAAAAATACCGGTTTCTTCACCGGATACAAAAAAATTTGTTGCCGCAACCCTTTACCTTGACGAAAAAATTTTTAATCAGGCTCCGAACGAATTTTGGAAAATATCGCCGGAAGACTTGAATAATCTGCGGGTAAGACTTCACCTTGAAAATAAGTCAGGCGCGCTCTTGAGAAATTCAAAAATCAAAATCCTTTTCCAAAGTAATTTCGGCAAAAAATTTGAAGAAATACGGGAAATTAAACCGGTCAATTCCGGCGAATCTGCGGATATTTTTATTCGGACAAACAAATTTTATGAACTTGCGATCGATGCACATCTCGCCTGGTTGCAAATATATTTGCTCGGTAATGAAAACCTGTTCAACGAAAAATATTGGTGCGTGAATTTTTCTTTCGGGGAGTAAAAAAGTATCCGGATTTACCCGGCGGGTAAACAAAAAAATTTTGATTGCCGTATAATTCTCTCAAAATTTAAGAATTGTCTGAATTTTGAAAGGTCGTGATTTAATTGAAAAAAGCAATTTTGTTTTTGGTAATATAATAAGCCCGTTTGACATTAAAAACTGATTTAATTATAATGAAAACGCCGTTGAATATACGGCGGGTTGTCGTTCCGAAAATAGTTTTTGGGAGGAATAAAAAATGGCAAGTGCAAGTTATGTTAATTGTCCCAATTGCGGACAAAAGAAACTCGGTCCTTATAATTCCGATTCTTCTTCAA
>CAJOPK010000125.1 GCA_905236255.1 uncultured Selenomonadaceae bacterium
ATCTTTTCCGGCAACAATCGGCGCGCCGATTTTATTTTTTGCCTTCAGTTCAAAAGTCATTTCGCCGCCGCCCGCCGGCAAATAATTTTCCGGTACCTCAAAATCCGTCTTGGTCAGAATACATTCAAGCCGGTAAATTGCGCCGAGTTTTGCCGTTTCGTCAACAATCGAATCGAAAATTTTTTGTTCGACTGCGGAAAGTTCTTTGACCGTGGCGGCAAGTTCTGCAAGGACTTCTTTGCGCCGCCTTTGCCGGCTTTCCATTTCGGCGATTTTTGCCTTTGTCAATTCTTCGTTCCGTCTTTGAGCTTCCTCAAAGTTTTGAACCGCCGAAATTTTTTCGTTTTCCATAGCTTCCCGCGCTTCCTTCCGGAGTCGGGCAACATCGTCGGCTACGGCTTTTTCGGCGTAATTGTCAATTTCCGCAGTCCACTCGTTCAAAAGTTCCAACTGCTTTTGATTTCTTTCAAAAACAACTTTGTCAAGTTCGTCTTTCAAGGCTTGAATCTGTTCCGGCGTAAGTTTCAAAGTATCGGCATTTTGCAATTTCAAAGTTATGTTCAAAGCCCGATTTAAATAAACGTCGCGAACGGCATTTCTGCGTTGTATGTAATCGTCCCGTGTGCCTTCCCGATAATCTTCCGCCGCTTTCAATTTTCGCCGGCGGACTTCGGAAAATTCGGTGATGACGGTCTGCGCGTTTTTTTGCCAAACGGAATCTTTGAAAGGTTTTTCGTCGGCTTCCGGCGGCTGAACGGATTTAACCGGGCGCATAAGTTCGTCAAGTTCCATTTTTAACCGCCGCTCGCGTCCGCGAAGTTCCTTCAAACGTGCATTGTCCGGGTGTTTTGCTTCAATGACTTTGAAATCTATTATCCCCGCGCCTTGAATCGGGGCGGGTTCGACCGGAGTTTTTGACGGGGAAGTTGACGGCGCGGGCGTTAAAGAGTTGCCGAAATAAATTCCGCCGCCCAAAATTGCCGCGATTGCGGTTATAACCATTGATTTTTTGTTCATGACCGCATCCTTCCCCCATACAGAAATAATGCCAAGCGTTTCAGGCTCGGCACTTTTATTTTCTATTGCTTAAGTACGCGCTTATTTCTTTGAAAGTTTGTTGATAACGTCTTGAGTAATGTCCTGTCCGCCGTAAACAACCGCGCCTTCTTCGATGACAACGGAAAGTCCTTTTGAATCGGCAACGGCTTTGACCGCCGCTTCAATGGATTTCTGAATCGGATCGAGGAGTTCCTGACGCTTTTGCATTACGCGCTGTTGGCACTGTTGATAATATTCCTGCTTTTCCTGATCGTTCATGCCTTGAGATTTCTCTTCAAAATCTTTTTGAATTTCCTGAACTGCGGCTTTGAACTGCTCGTCAACGGTTTGGTTGTCCGGGTGTTGCATGAGTACCTGCTGATAATTGATCTTTCCGACGTTGCTGCTGCTCGCCGCAGATGCAACTCCGCCGGTCTGGGTCAACGCAAGCGCCACGACACTGCCCATAAAAATCACGGCAATTATAATGCTGATGATTTTGACTTGTTTCTTTTCCAACTGAATCATTTTTGCACTCTCCTTTTGTCCGACAGGCTCTCTGTCTTTAAAAACGCGGCTATTATAGCAAACGCTTTTTTTCTTTGCAACAATTTTTGTAAGGTTGGTCAAAAATTTGCCGGCTTCGACAAGGCAGGAAAATCAAAATTTTGAAAGAAAGAAAAGCCGTCAATTTTTGGGGAAGGTGATAAATTTGACACGCTGGATATTTTTGGGGGACGAATCCCGCCGGCAATTTGTCCGTTGGATATTGCGAGATGCTCCGGAAATGCCGGACGAAGAAAAATCTTTGACAATCAGGCGGGGACAAAAGCCGTTTGAAAAATCGGTCAAGGACAATCAAATTTTGATTTCGACTTATTATTTGCCGCCGGGCATTGAAATTTTTGTGCCGGCTTATTCCGACGACATGAACATAAACACGGAAGCTTTCGATAAATGCGCCATCTTTGAAATGTTTCCGTTCGGAAAAGAATCGACCGAAGATTTGGCGCGGCTTTTGGAATCGTCAAAAAAATCTTCTCCCATGTTGCTCTTTGTTTTGACGGACACGGTCTGCGACGAGGAGGCGGACTCTTTGGTCGGTCTGCAATCCTACAAAAAATTTCTGCTCAAAAAAGAACGCGACGTTTTGGTTGCCCGCGACGAATCGGATGTTGCCGAAATTTTACATTGGCACAGACCTCTGGCGGCGGATCTTATAAAGCAAATTCGTCGGGAACTCGGCGACATAAACCGAAACTTCGACGAATTTTTTGACGCTTACGACAGATTTTTGGCGGAACAAAAAATCGGCGGTTGCCTCAGCGAGCCGATTAAAAATAAAATTGTTTCCTTTTCGACGATTAAGGGAAAATCCCATATTTGGATGAATTACCGGGATGCGGCCGGAAAAATTTTGTTCCCGGCAAATTCCGGCGGTTTAAACGGCGCGATTGAAATTTATTGCGATGCACTTTTCCGGACGGCAGAAGAAAATACCCTTGCCTCATTTATCTGGGACGTTTCGGAGGACAAAGCAAGACTGTTTGAAAAATTAAAAAACGCCTTCACCGAAGGTATGCAAACGCCGAAAAAATTCAGGGGATTTTTAAATCCGGACGAATACAATTCCGAACACATTTATAAATCTCTTGTAAGACGCGGCGGCAGATTTTCCGGAATAAGCGAGGAGTTTTTGGAAGAATACGAAAAATTTGTAAGCCGCACGGCACGCGAAATTGTCACGTCGGAACTTGAAGTACACACAAGAAAATTGAAAGAAATGATTCAATAACACCGGATTTGTAACCGACAAAATAATTTTATGAAAATAATTTGAAAAAAGTCTTTGCATTTCATTAAATTTTATGCTAGAATTGCGCCAGATTTTGGAACGACAGAAAAATTGGTTTTTTTTGGAAGGACGATTTTTATGGAATGGCTCAAAAAAATTACCGACATAATAATGCCCTGGCCTGAAGAAGAAGAGGAAACGGTTGAAGAAAAGCAAGTCGAAGTAAAGCAATTCGAGCAACCGATCGCACAGGCACAGAGTCAGCCCGTTGCGGAATTTGCGGAAGTTGCCGCCGTTGCGGCGGAAATGCCCGCAAAAAAGGTTGCTGCGGGAGGCGGCGGAGTTTTTCAGGGATTTGCGGCGGCTCCGGTTGCAAACGCAGATTTTCGGGAAGGCGGAGCGGGTTTTGCGTTTCGTTCCGAAAATTCGACAAGACCGAATCTCAGCGTCGTAAAATCGGCGGAAATGTCGGTAAAGATTTACAATCCGCGTGATTTCGATCAGGTTGCCGGAATAGCCGACGATCTCCTCGGAAAAAAAGCGGCGGTCGTGAATTTCGAATATGTCAAGGGAGAGGAACAGCGCAGAATTTGCGATTTTATCAACGGCGTTTGTTATGTGATTGACGGGACGGCGGATATTATTTCGGATCAGATTATTCTCTACGTTCCGGAAGGAATTGACGCGCAGGATATTGTCAAATCGGTTTCGTCGGATGCTCCCGCATTTTTGAGAAAGAACTTTTAAAAAGAAAACGACAACAAAAAGACTCTTCGTAAAAATCGGAGAGTCTTTTTTTGTGTTTAATTTCCGAGTTGCAAACGCATCATCTGCCTTACGAGTTCTATTGCGCCGCGTCCCAATCCGGTTTCTTTTGCGATTTCTTCGACGGATTTTCCGGCAAGCAACATTTCCTTTATTGCCGCCGAATCCGCCGTAACTTCTTTTGGCGGAGCGGGCGGCGGTGTTCTTTGTTCCGGAATGTTTGCGGCTTGAGTTTTTTCTCGTGCCGGTTGCGCCGGTTGTTGAGTTGCCGGTCTTGCCGGAGTTTTGGGAGTTTCGACCGGAGTAACGTCAATGATCTGCTCCGAATTTACCGCATCTTGAATTGCGGAAAGCGCCGCCTGCCGAACTTCCGCCGTCCTTTTTTCCGTGTGCGGTTGAGTTCTGCGCGCATTTCTTCCGCGCCGTTCTTCCAAAATTTTTGCCTGTCTTTGAGCGACGCTGCCGGTACTTTCCGCCCTTTCCTTTGAAATGCCGCGCCGGGTTGCCGGGCGTGAAGTTTCGATTTTCACCGGTGCGCCTTCAACCACGCCGACGGGTTGACCTCCCGTCACCAAAATTGAACTTCTGTCCGGCGGGCGGGGAACTTGTCTTGCCGGTTGCCGGACGGGCTGTTGAATTTCTTCGGTCGCCATCGATCTGTTCAAAACTTTTGCGAAATCTTCCGGCGGCGGCGCGGTCTGTTCGACGACGGAAGGAGCCGGACGGCGCAAAATTTCCGGAGTCTCCGGAATTGAAAAATCGGCTTGCGGAGTATTTCCGAGCATTGGCGGCGGCGGTATCGGACCCGGCAAAGGATTTTGAATCATTGAATTTACCAAAGGTCTGTTCATGACGGGCGCGGTTGTCGGCATCTGTACCGGGATTGTCGAAGGCGCGGGAATTTCGACATTTTCCGCCGCATTCAATTTTCTTTCTATCGCGTCCATTTTTTTCTGCATTTCTTCCACATCTTCTGCGGAATCGTCCAATCTTTCAAGCAAATCCTTTATTTCGGTCGATTGATTTTCCGTGCG
>CAJOPK010000126.1 GCA_905236255.1 uncultured Selenomonadaceae bacterium
AACGCCGATTTTTAACCCCCGAAATTACGGACAAGCGGCGCCGCCCCGGACGGGCGGCAGGTCGCGACATATGGAGGCATTTTCTTTGTTGCCGGACAAAGAAAAGTTGGTTAAAAATTTTTATTCATTTTGGGTTTTAACATTGAAATCTCCCGCTTTATGAAACGCCCGTGGGGATTTCTCCCGTTTTCGTTGACAGACAAAAAAATAAAAAATATAATCGTTCCGCGAAATTTAAAGGGAATTTTCAAAACGATTGCGAATTTTAAGACCCGGTAAAAATTTGATTGAAGAAGGTGTTTTTAATGAATGAGCATACCTTTTTGGTCGAGAAACCCTGTCCCGTCTGTCTTAAATCGACGCGGGTAATAAAGACGCGCTCCCGTCTTATGGTGGAAAAAACCGACGAAGATTTTTGCGTCCATTACAAGGGTTTCAATCCCTACTATTACAAAATGTGGGTCTGCGAACATTGCGGATTTGCAACCGACGAAAAAACTTTTTTGACCAAAATGCCCGAACGTACCCGCAAAAAACTTTGGGACTTCCTCGCAAAAAAACAGCTTGACATTGAATTTGTCGAAGAAAGAAAATTGCCCGATGCAGTTGCCTCCTATCAACTTGCATTGAGTTATCTTGATCTGATTGAGGCTCCGGCCTCCAAAAAAGCCTCTACAAATTTGCAGCTTGCATGGATTTACCGGGATTCCGGCGACGAAGAAAAAGAACGCGAACTCATGTATAAAGCCGCCGAACTTTACGATCAGTCAATCAGCACCGAACGTTATCCGATAGGAAATTTGACGGATACCGGTGCCTTGTACCTTGTCGGTGCGATTTATTATCGGCTCGGCGAGTTTGAAAAATGTGCACAGCATCTTTCGCGTATCATAGGAGATCAAACTTTGAGAAGTCGCGAACCGAAAGTTTACGAAAAGGCGCGCGATCTTTGGGGAGAAGTACGCGAACAGAAAAAAGATGCAAAAAAGAAATAATTTCGGAGGGATTTTTTTGATAAGAACGTGGAAGGCGTTGTGCGTCGCCTGCAGTCTGATTTTTACTTTTTCCGCAACGCACAATGTTGACGCGAAGAAAAAAGTCGTCACGGAAAGGATTTTGTACATTCCGCACGACAACAGACCGGTTGTCTTTAAACAGACGGTCGATGCGGCAAAAAAATTCGGTTGCGAAATCATAACGCCGCCCGAAGAACTTTTGGGTAACAGAGAATTTCGCGGCGATCCGGAAAAACTTTGGGAATGGCTTGAAAAAAATACCGACAAAAAAATTACGGCGGCGGTTATTTCTTCAGATTCCATGCTTTACGGAAGTTTGATAGGTTCCCGCAAGCACGAATATGAAGAGAACGTAATTTTGGAGCGAGCCGAACGTTTCCGGGAATTTCGGAAAGATCACAAGAAACTGCCGATTTATGTATTTTCTTCAATCATGAGAACCCCGAGATCTGCGGAGGCCTCCGGTTATGAGGAGCCGGATTATTACAGGAATTACGGCGCAAACATTTTCAGATATACCGCACTCAAAGACAAAAAAGAACTGGAAACTTTGAGCGAACGCGAAACAAAAGAGTTGGCATTTTTGGAGCGTTTGATACCTTCCCGCGCCATGAACGATTGGATGGGAAGGCGCGATAAAAATTTTGCCGCAAACAAAAAATTGATTGATCTGGCAAAATCCGACAACTTCAATTATCTTCTGCTGGGTCGCGATGACAATGCCCCATGGTCACAAACTCACTACGAAAGCCGGCACTTGAAAGAGTACGGCGGCACCGACAAAAAAAAGTATATGGCTGTTGCCGGGATTGATGAAGTCGGATTGATGCTGATTACCCGCGCAATAAACGACGGGACGAAAAATGTTCCGTTCATTTTCGTGAAATATAATTGGGGGCGCGGCGGCGATACCGTTCCGCTCTATTCCGATGAAAAAATTGACGATTCGATTGATGCGGAAATTTTGGCGACCGGCGCAAATCGCGTGAAAGATCCGGATCATGCCGATTTTGTTTTGGTGGTAAATACCAACACGAACGGCGAAACTTACGAGGCACAGGACGCGAAAAACGCAAGCACTCCCCGCGACGGGACAAGGTATATCGTCGATACCGTTGCCGATTACGTTGCGGAAGGTCGTCAGGTGGTCGTTGCCGATATTGCCTTTGCAAACGGCGCGGACAATGCTTTGATGGAACAATTCGGAAAACGCCGGCTTTTGACGGAATTGCACGCTTATGCCGGCTGGAATACCGCGACCAATTCAACCGGCTTTGCAATTTCTCAAGGAATTTTGGCAAAAAAAATGTCGCCGGAGGACAAGCGGGATATGCTTGTAACCCGCCTGCTTGACGACTGGGCTTATCAGGCGAATGTAAGAAATGTGGTTGCCGCTCAATTAAAATGGGTGCGCGGCGACGGTTTTTACGGGTCTTTGAATGACAAGGTTGCCAACGTTACGGAAAGTTGCAACAGAATGATTTTGAACTTTGTCGAAAGCAATTTGCCGCCTTTCGAGGACAACGGGGAATTTTCGGTAAAATTCCCCTGGAACAGAATGTTTGAGGCGGATATTTTGCGCGGCAGGGATATTCCGAAAAAGAAAAGTTATTTCAAGCGTGATTGATAAGTTGTCAAGTTCGGTGAAACATTTTTGCAAGATCGCCGGACGAAAATTTTATTATGGTCGGTCGTCCGTGCGGGCAGGTGTACGGATGCGGAGTTTTGCTCAAATCGTCGAGAAGAATTTGCATTTGTTTAAAATTCAACTCCTGCCCGGCTTTTATTGCTGCACGGCAGGCGGTTGTTGCCAAGCATGATTGGCGAATGTTTCTTGCAATTTCTTCACTTCTTTCGGCGGAAATTTTTTCGTCGAAATCTTTTTCCGGCAAATTTGCGACGATTTCCCGAATCATTTCCTCCGGATCCGAGTCCGCCGCATCCGTCGGAATTTCAATCAATTTAAATTCATTTTCTCCGCCGGGCTCAAAAGTAAATCCGAGTTGCCGGAAAAGTTCCGAATAATTTTCAATGACCGCCGATTCCCGCGAATCAAATTTTAAATCCCGGTGAATCAAAAGTCTTTGCGCGGGAATATCTCCCGCAGCTCCGCTCAATCTGTCGAACAAAATTCTTTCGTGCGCCGCGTGTTGGTCGATTATGTACAAATCGGATCCGCCGCGTGCAACGATGTAACAAAAATCAATTTGTCCCAAAGGTTGCAAATTTCCGGGCGGAGTCGTTTTTTTTGTTTCGGAAACTTTTTCGCAAATGTCCGTTGCAAAATCTTCATTAAAATCTTTGACTTCTTCAAAATCCGAGTCGTACGAAAACTCTTCCCGTGCCGCCTCCAAATTTTTTTGCATTTCGTTAATCGAAAGATTTTCTGAAGTTTCGGCAAAGTTGTTTGATTGATAAGGTTGAGGATTTAAATTTTTCGGTTTTTCCGGTTTTTCGGAAGAAAATTCGTTGAAACTCAAACTGCCGCCGGAAATTTTTTCGGGAGCAACCGCAATTTTTGTAAGATCGTGAATTTCCTCTTCCGGGCGTTTGTCGGCAATCGCCTCATGAACAGCCCGATAAACCGCCTTGAAAATCTTCCCTTCGTTCTCAAATTTCAATTCGGTCTTTTGCGGGTGAACATTTACGTCAATCGAATTTTGCGGGACTTCGATTTTCAACAGGGCAAAGGGATAACCGGTTTTCGGAATCATTGACTTGTAAGATTCGTCCAAAGCCTTAAAAATTGTCCGATTGGAAACGATTCGCCCGTTTACGATAAAAGTTTGCCAATTCTTGTAAGTCCGGACAAAATTCGGCTTGCTTATAAATCCGGAAATTTTCAATTCGCTTTCTTCCAAATTCAACGGCAAAAGCGCATCGGTCAATTCGGTTCCGTAAATCGCGCTCAATGTGTCAATCAAATTTCCGTTGCCGGGTGTGGCAAGGGCGTTTCTGTTTCCGTTTATAAAGTTAAATGCAATATCAGGTCGGCTGACGGCAAGTTTTACGACAAATTCATGAATTTTGTTTGATTCGGTCGTCGTCGCCTTCAAAAATTTCAAGCGGACGGGAGTATTGAAAAAAAGTTCTTCAACCAAAACGGTCGTGCCGATTTTGCAGCCCGTTTCGTAAGAGTCGATCATTTTTCCGCCGTCGATTTTTATTTTTGTGCCGAGTTCGTCCTCCGGGCGGCGGGTCTGCAGGGTAAATTTTGAAACGGCGGCAATGGTTGGAACGGCCTCTCCGCGAAATCCCAAAGTCGAAATTTGTTGAAGATCGGAAACTTTTTCGAGTTTGCTTGTGGCATGCCGGCGCACCGCAAGCCCGGCATCTTCCCGATTCATTCCGCAACCGT
This sequence comes from uncultured Selenomonadaceae bacterium, assembly GCA_905236255.1. Taxonomy (GTDB): domain Bacteria; phylum Bacillota; class Negativicutes; order Selenomonadales; family Selenomonadaceae; genus Quinella. The sequence goes on from CAJOPK010000126.1 coordinate 4,375, forward strand.
CATCGGTCACGCGCATTAAAGCTCTGCCGCCGTTTTGAATTTCAACTTCAATTCTGCGCGCCCCCGCATCAATGGAATTTTCCACAAGTTCTTTTACGCAGGAGGCGGGACGTTCGACAACTTCACCCGCCGCAATTTTGTTTATTGTGTTCGTGTCAAGCAAATGAATTTTACTCAAAAATTTTCCTCCTTTTCGGATTCGAGATACCGCCGCGCCAAAATTTCCGCAACTATGTCGTCAACCGGAACCGGCGGCACCTGCATTGAAGTCGGCAAAAATCTTCGCCAACCTTCCGGCGGATTTTTTACCCAATACTCCCGCCGGGCCTGTTCCGTCGTATGTTTTTCGTCAATGATTTTCACCGGCAAATTTGTTTCCGAAATTTTTTCCTTTGCGGATTTGTGCGTTGTACCGTTTCCCAAAATTACGATTTCGATTTTAAATTTTTCGGCAAGTTCGGAAATTGTACCGGAAAGTTTTTCGGTTTCGATAACCTTTTGAAATTTTACTTCTCCGCCGTGATTCAGCACGGCAACGCCGCACTTGTCCCGACCGGGATCTATTCCGATTATAAACCCGTTCAAAATTTAATCACCAATTTTCAAAACGCCGATTTTGATTCAAAGAATCCATTTCCTTCATTTCTTCCGGCGAAAGTTCAAAGTCAAAAATATCAATGTTTTCCGAGATGTGACCGGGATTTTTTGATCCGGGAATTGTGACGTAACCGGACTGAATTTGATGTTTCAAAATTATCTGTGCCGGACTTTTGCCGTGCGACTTTGCAATTTTCAAAATCGTTTCATTCCCAAAAAATTTTTCGGTATTGCCGCGTCCGCCGAGAGGATACCAAGATTCCATAACCGTACCGTATTTCTTCAGATAATTTTTCAAATCTTCATTTTGATAAAAGGGGTGATTTTCATTTTGGACGACCGCCGGGACAATTTCGGCAATTTTCAAAATCCGCTCAAAATCTTTCGGTGTGTAATAATTTGAAATTCCGATCGACTTTATTTTTCCGGCGTGAACCCCCCGTTCCAATGCCTTATAAACTTCCTCATCATTTCTGCCGGGCTGATGAATAAGCATCAAGTCAATGTAACCCAAATTCAGGTCGGCAAGGGAATCGTCAATCGCCTTGTCCGGATTGTTGTAATTTCCGGGCATGATTTTGCTTGTAACGAAAATATCTTCCCGCCGCGCAATTCCTTCATCAATCGCCCGGCGAACACCTTTGCCGACCCCGAGTTCGTTGCCGTAATAACGCGCCGTATCAATCAATCCGTAACCGGATTTAATCGCATAATAAACGGAATCTTCGGCGGTTTTGTTGTTCAAAGTCCATGTACCCAATCCGAGAACCGGCATTTTGTTGCCGTCATTCAAAGTTATTTTCGGCACGAAAATTTCCCCTTTCGTTTTTTCCACATTATTTTTTTCTGAAGTTTCTCCGCAACCCGCAAGAAAAAAGACCGAAATAAGGAAAAAGCAAATTCCGGAATAAAAAAATTTTTTCATCGGAACAACCCTCCTTTCAAAAATTTTTCAATGCGAATTTTGGCGAAATTGCAGAAAGACAAATGCCGCCAATGCACACAAAAATGCAACCGATGCCGTAACCTGCGCGCTTTTCAAAATTCCGAAAACCGGATTGTTGTAATCCCCGCGCAAAAATTCAAGCAAAAATCGGGCTCCGGAATAAAGCATTATGTAAAGCGCAAAACATTGACCTTTCACATATTCCCGGCAACGAAAAATCAGGAGTAACGCAAAAATCACAATATCAAGCTGACATTCCCAAACTTCCGCCGGATAAAGCGGCTGATTTCCGTAAATTCTGTAAGCCAAAGTCGTTTTCGGATAGATTATTCCGAAATTTCCTCCCGTCGGCGCGCCGAAAGCGTCCCCGTTCAACAAATTGGCACAGCGACCGAGTCCCTGCCCCAAAACTATTGCCGGAGCGACTATGTCGGCAAGATGAATTACGTCAAGACCCTTTTTCCGGGCATAAAATCCGCCGGCAAGAACTCCCAAAATTATTCCGCCCTGAACGGCCATTCCGCCCTGCCAAACATTTAAAATTTCGCTCAAATGATTTTGATAATATTCCCAGTCAAAAAAGAACACGTCCCAGAGCCTTGCACCGAGTAACCCGAAAAAACCGCCGACCAAACCTATATCGACAATGTGATCTTCATAACCGCGCCCGTCGACCTTTGCAAAAAAATAACCCACTCCGGTTGCAAGGAAAATGGAAAGCGACAAAATCACTCCGTAAGATCGAATCGGAAAATCTCCGATGTAAAAAAGATATTGGTACACAAATTATCCTCTCATTCAAAAAATTTATTTTCGTATATTTTAAACGAGCAAAAATTTTTTTGCAACAACAAGCACACAATAAAGGAGTCCGCTCAAATTCTTGAGGAACTCCTTCATTTTTTTTACGGAAGAATTCAAAAAGTTTCGGAATGAATTTTTTCAAATTTGAGTTTTTCCGGATCGCGCTTTTTCGGTTCTTTCGCCGGAATACCCAAAGACAAAATCGACTGACACATAAAATTTTCCGGGAAATTCAAAATCCCGCGCAGATATTCTTCACCGGATTTTCCGTCCTCCGCATCACGGGCGCGAACCTGTATCCAGCAATTTCCGATTCCCAGTGAAGTCGCGGCAAGTTCCATATTCATCATGGCAACGCTGCAATCTTCGACAAGGGTATCGGATTTTTCTTTATCCGCAATCACGACTATTGCGGCGGCGGCACCGGTCAACATTTTTGCAACGGCAACCCGGCAATGAGAAAGTTTTTCGAGTGTTTCGCGATTTTTTACGACGATAAATTCACAGGGATATTTCGAGTGACCGGAAGGCGCAAGAAGCGCGGCACTCAAAATGGTTTTAATTTGTTCGTCGGAAATTTTTTCGCCCGTGTACTGACGGCAACTTCTGCGCGAACACATCAGATCAAGCAAATCATTCATAAAATTTTCCTCCGTCAAAAGTCAATGCTCAATTTGACAAACTCCCCACGCCTAAAGGCGGGGGATTCTGCTATCAACAACCGATACTTCTAATGAAGGCGAAGTTTTACTCGGTCTCC
>CAJOPK010000127.1 GCA_905236255.1 uncultured Selenomonadaceae bacterium
AGGTGAAATTATCGACGGCGTTGACATTTCGCCGAAAAATATCCGTCCGGGAATGAAAATTTTGATTTCCGGATTTATCGGAGATCATGCGGCGGCGATTCTTTCCGCCCGTCACGGGCTTGAACTTCCGGAAAATATAAAATCCGATTGCGCGCCTCTTTCCGGAATGATTCGCGAAATGCTTGAAATTGAGCCGAAAATTGCGATGCTCCGGGATCCCACTCGCGGCGGTGTTGCGGCGGTTTTAAATGAAATTGCGACGGCGGCGAATTTTGGAATTTTGATTGACGAAAACAAAATTCCCGTTCGTCCGGAAGTTCGCGGCGTTTGCGATATTTTGGGCTTTGACGTTTTGGAACTTGCAAACGAAGGAAAAGTTATTGCGATCGTTCCGGAAAATTCCGCCGACAAAATTCTTGAAGTCATGCGGAAAAATGTTTACGGGAAAAATGCGGCTTTGATCGGTGAAGTTGTGGAAAGTTCGCCGGGAAAAGTCGGAATGAAAACCGAGATCGGTACGATAAGAATTGTCGATATGCCGGTCGGAAATTTGGTACCGAGAATTTGTTAAAATGTTTGTGCCGGATAATATTTTTTGGCAAACTCCGGTAAAAATTTTTTTTGGAGGAATGATAAATTGAGCAAAGTTTTGATTGTCGGTTGCGGAGGAGTCGGCAGTGTGGCCGCTCACAAATGTGCCCAAAATTCCGAAGTCTTTGATGAAATTTGTATTGTAAGCCGCAATTTGAAAAAATGCGACGAACTCAAAAACAAAATTACGGGCAGGACTTCCGCAAAAATTTCGACGGCGGAAGTTGACGCAAACAACGTTGACGCACTTGCAAAACTGATTGAGAATTTCAAGCCGGATATTGTCATGAATCTTGCCCTGCCCTATCAGGATTTAAAAATCATGCGGGCTTGTCTTTTGACCAAAACAAATTATCTCGATACGGCAAATTACGAATCGGAAGATTCCGCAAAATTTGAATATAAAGAGCAGTGGGCATTTGACGACGCTTTCAAAAAAGCCGGGATAACCGCCGTTTTGGGTTGCGGATTTGATCCGGGAGTTTCCGGAATTTTTACGGCTTACGCGCTGAAGCATCACTTTGACGAAATTGAAACTTTGGATATTTTGGATTGCAACGCCGGAGATCACGGCTATCCTTTTGCGACAAATTTTAATCCGGAAATAAACATTCGCGAAGTCACGGCAAAGGGCTGTTATTTTGAAAACGGGAAATTTGTCGAAACCGAGCCGATGGAAATTAAACGCGTTTACGACTTCCCGGAAATCGGCGAAAAGGATATGTATCTTTTGCACCATGAAGAACTTGAATCGCTTGCAAAAAATATTCCCGGGATAAAACGAATCAGATTTTTTATGACTTTCGGGCAAAGTTATCTGACGCATCTGAAATGCCTTGAAAATATCGGGATGACTTCAATTAAACCGATTGACTTCAACGGGCAAAAAATCGTTCCGCTTCAATTTTTGAAAGCCGTCCTGCCCGACCCGGCAAGTTTGGGATCGCGCACGGTCGGCAAAACAAATATCGGCTGCATAATCTGCGGAAAAAAATCCGACAAGCCAGTAAATTATTATGTTTACAATGTTTGCGATCACAGGGAATGTTTCCGGGAAGTCGGCTCTCAGGCAATTTCTTACACGACCGGAGTTCCGGCAATGATCGGTGCCTCAATGCTTGCAACCGGAAAATGGAATTTGAAAGGCGTTCGCAACGTCGAAGAATTTGATCCGGATCCGTTCATGGACGCGCTGAACAAATTCGGTTTGCCGTGGAAAGAAACTTTTTCGCCGGTACTTGTCGAATGATTAAAAAAGTCTTAAAATACTGCGAAACGCCGGCTTACATAATCGACGAAAAACTTTTGACGAAAAATCTTGAAATTTTGGCGGAACTTGAAAAGGAAACCGGCGCGAAAATCTTACTTGCTCAAAAATGTTTCTCTTGTTACGAATTTTATCCGCTTATCTCAAAATATTTGTCGGGTACAACCGCCTCCGGACTTTATGAAGCGCGGCTTGCCGGCGAATTTTTTTCCGGAGAAAATCATGTGTATTCACCGGCTTACAAAGAGTCCGAAATTAAAGAAATTGCAAAAATCTGTGACGCGATTTACTTTAATTCGTTTCGGCAGATTGAAAAATTTTCCGGCATCGTCAAAGCCGCCGGGAAAAAAGTTTTTCTCCGGATAAATCCGGAACATTCCACGCAGGAAATTTCGATTTACGATCCCTGCGATGAAAATTCCCGGCTGGGAGTTCGTTTGAAAGATTTTGAATCGGCAAGCCCGGAACTTGTAAAAATTTTGGACGGTTTGCATTTTCATACTCTCTGCGAACAAAATTCCGATGCGCTTGAGGAAACCGTCGAAGTCGTCGAAAGAAATTTTGCCGAGATTTTGCGCCGGGTGAAATTTTTAAATCTCGGCGGCGGTCATCACATTACGAAAAAATCTTACGACATAAACCGCCTGAAAAAAATTATCCGGCACCTTCAAAAGAATTACGATCTGCAAATTTATCTGGAGCCGGGTGAAGCCGTCGCATTGAACGCGGGTTTTTTGGTTGCGGAAGTTTTGGAGATTCAACCGGAACGCAACGGAATTTCAAATGCAATTATCGACGCAAGTGCCGAATGTCATATGCCGGACGTTATCGAGATGCCTTACAGACCGAATATAATCGGCGCGGGGAAAATAGGAGAAAAGCCTTTCAATTATCGTTTCGGCGGGGCTACCTGTCTTGCCGGCGATGTTATCGGCGAATATTCTTTTGACAATCCTCTGCGCGAAGGCGACAGGATTATTTTTAAAGATATGGCAATTTACACGATGGTCAAAAACAATACTTTCAACGGTATGAAATTGCCGGCAATTTACAAGATTGATTCTTCCGGCAAGTTGGTTTTAATAAAAAATTTCGGTTATGAAGATTTTAAAGTGCGATTATAAAAGAAGGGGAGCGAAAATTTTGGAACTTGAAGAAAATTATATCAATGACAATTCGGAGGGCGCGACGAACTCCGAAATTTTTAAGCGTTTAAATCCGGAACAAATCAAGGCGGTGAACTGCCTTGAGGGACCTCTTTTGATTATGGCGGGTGCCGGTTCGGGAAAAACCCGCGTGCTTACCTGCCGAATTGCAAATCTTTTGGCAAACGGCGTAAATCCTTACAATATTTTGGCAATAACTTTTACAAACAAAGCCGCCAAAGAAATGAAAACCCGCGCCGAAAATATGATCGGCGGTTCCGCCCGGTCGGTCGTTTTGAGTACGTTTCATTCTTTTTGCGCGCGATTGCTTCGTCGTGAAGTTGAAATTACCGGGATTTACGGGAAAAATTTCGTAATTTACGATTCTTCCGACAGTCAGACAATTTTGAAGGACTGCATAAAAAAACTTGATCTTGACCCGAAAAGATTTCAAATTTACGGCGTTTCCTCAAAAATTTCCGACGCAAAAAACAATTTGCTTGACGCGGCACATTTTCGCGAAAAACTCCTCACTTCCGAAAAAGTCGTTGATTACGATATGAAAATTGCTCAAATTTACGAACTCTACGAAAAAAGACTTTTGGAAAACAACGCGATGGATTTTGACGACTTGATTTTTGTTACCGTCAGACTTTTTGAGAAGTTTCCGGAGATTTTGGAAAAATACCAAGATCGTTTCCGTTACATTTTGATTGACGAATATCAGGATACAAACGTCGCTCAATATGTTTTGACGAAAAAACTTGCCGCAAAATATCGCAACATTTGCGTCGTCGGTGATGCGGATCAGTCGATTTACGGCTGGCGCGGTGCCGACATGCGAAATATTTTGAATTTCAACAAAGATTATCCGGACGCAACCGTAATAAAATTGGAGCAAAATTACCGCTCGACTTCAAACATTTTGAACGCGGCAAACTGCGTTATCAAAAATAATGTCGAACGCGTTGCAAAAAATCTTTGGACGGACAAATCGGAAGGCGAATTGATTAACTATGCAATTTGCGAAAACGAACGCAGTGAGGCGGAATTTGTCACCCGTGAAATTCAAAGGCTTGTGGAAGAGGAAAATGTTCGTTACGACGAAATTGCGATTCTCTACAGAATAAATGC
>CAJOPK010000128.1 GCA_905236255.1 uncultured Selenomonadaceae bacterium
TATACACGAACGCTTTCAATTTGTTCACGTTGTCTTTTGTGATTATTACACAATCGACAAGTTGTTTTTCGTCCTTGCCGGTCTTGCCTTCCTTCAAATATTTGTCTGCCTGTTCGACCGCCGATTCGGAAATAACTTTTGCCTGTTGCAGAGCCGTACCGATCATATTTCCGGCTTTAATTGCTTCCGCCGCGTCGTCCGAGCCGTCAAGTCCGGCAACAATGACTTTGCCCTGCAAACCGGCTTTTCTTATTGCCGTCAAGGCACCCATTGCCATTGTATCGTTGCCGCAGATAACGCCCTTTACGTCCGGATTGTCCTGCAAAATTCTTTCCATGACTTCAACCGCTTCCGTCTGTTCCCAATGCGCGGTCTGTTGAGCAACCATTTTCATATTCGGATAAGCGTCGATAACTTCATGATAAGCCGATGTTCTGATATACGCGTTGGTATCGGACGGGCGACCCAAAAGTTCGACGTAATTGCCTTCCTCCCCCATCGCCTCGACAAAGACTTCCGCAATACCTTTTGCCCCCCGGTAGTTGTCGGCAACGATCTGGGAAATTGCAATACCCTGTTCGGTAATTTCGCGGTCAATCATAAAAGTCGGAATACCGGCCTCACGAGCTTTCTTTGCCGGAATCGTTGTTGCGTTTGAACTTGCATTGTCGCAAATTATCGCCGCCGCCTTGTCATTTATGGCTTGATCGAAAAGTTCCGATTGTTTCATTACGTCATCGTCATGAATAACGACTTTGACTTCATAACCCAATTCTTTTGCTTTTGCTTCCGCAGATTCGGCTTCCGTTTTAAAAAACGGGTTTGAATCCGGCGGAACAATTACATACATAATATTTGAGCCGCCGCCTTTCAAAGGCTGATCCGGAGCCTGCGCGGGTTTTGCCGATTCACCGCCGCAACCTGTGAAAAGCGCGCCGGTCAAACATGCGGCTGCAATCAATGCACAAATTTTTTTGAACTTAAACAAGGTTAATCCCTCCCGCGTTCAAGTTTTTAAAAATATTTCACATTTTATAAAATTTTTCAAATTCTTCTTTCGTCGCGTAAGAATCTTGAGTGCCTTTCTTTGTAACACCGAGCGCGGCATATTGTGAAGCCCTTTTCATTGAGCCGGGAATGTCGCCGGTCTTTACATAATTTTCGACGAAACAGCCGATAAAAGAATCTCCCGCGCCGGTACTGTCAACCGCTTGAACTTTACGCGTAGGAACTTTTTCTTCTTTGCCGTCACCTGAAATCCACAACGAGCCGCGACTTCCCATGGTGACAATAATATTTTTTAAGCCTTTGTCCAAAAGAAATTTCGCCGCCGCTTTAATTTCTTCTTCAGTTTCAATCGGCATGCCCGTCAAAATTCCGAGTTCGGTTTCATTCGGTACAAAGAAATCACATTTGCAAGCCTTTTCTATCGAAAGTTCTTTCACCGCCGGGGCCGGATTTAAAAGTACAGGGATTTTGTTTTCGTTTGCAAAGTCAATCGCGGCGTAAACACTTTCAAGCGGAATTTCAAGCTGAAGGACAATCAGACCGCATTTTTTGAGTTCATCGCCGGCAGTTTGAATCATTTCCGGAGTGAATTTATCGTTTGCGCCTTTGTAAAGCAAAATTCTGTTCTGCCCGTTTGATTCGACGATAATCGAGGCAACGCCGGTTGCCGTGCCTTCAATGACATTTACGAAACGGGTTTCTATACCGTGACGCTTGTAATTTTCAAGATATTCTTTGCCGAAAGCATCATTTCCGATCGCGCTCACCATCAGAACATCTGCGCCGAGTTTTGCCGCCGCTGTTGCCTGATTGGCACCTTTGCCGCCGCAAGCCGTGTGAAAATCTTGTGAAGCGCGAGTTTCGCCGCCTTCCGGAACTTTATCGATATATGAAACAACGTCCATTACCGTCGAGCCGATAACTGCTATTTTTTTGCTCATATTCAAAACTCCTTTGCAGGAAAACGGGAATTGAAACCGTTTCCCCAATTCCCTCAAAATACAACGCCCGCACGAAGAATAATATTCGGATAAGGAGTAAATTCACCGGTACGAATTGCAAATTTCACATTCGCCGAAAACTTTTTGAAATCGACGTGCGGCATAAATTCACATTCTTTATCCGGCAAAGATTTTTTGATATAGTCGAAAAGATCCGGATTGTTGTCTTTAATTTCATCTGCCAAAATATAGCCTTCAACTTCCGTTTCAGCCAAAACAGCGTCCAAAGTCTGCTTGAAAGTCGGGACGTTTGCGGTCAAGACCAAATCGACAATGGGAACGCCTTTGGGAATCGGCATACCCGCATCACCGATCAAAAACATATCTTTATGTCCGAGTGCCGCAATATATCCGGCGAGTTGTGCATTCAAAATACCCTTTTTCTTCATCTTAAAAACCTCCGTTTAATCAACCTTTAAATGAGGCGGAAAGACGGACAGTGACACTTTCCACCTTCCCACCTTATTACCGTCACTCATTCTTTGATTCGTTGCGAGCCTGAAGTGCCATTTTGGCTTCCATCTTACGCTGGAATTGGTCAATGATAACGGCAACGATAATGACAAGACCCTTGATAATCATTTGCCAAAATTCCGAAACGCCGCACATAACCATACCGTCCGAAATAACGCCGATAACAAATGCACCGACGATTGTTCCGCCGATTGTTCCGATACCGCCCATCATGGAAGTTCCGCCGAGAACCGCCGCCGCTATCGCGTTCATTTCCCAAGTTTCACCGGATGCCGGGTGAGAGGCTTCCAACTGTGCCGCCGTGATTATACCGACTATCGCCGCGCAAATTCCGGAGAAGATATAAACCAAAATCTTGACTTTATCGACTTTAACGCCGGAAAGTTTAGCCGCCTTTTCATTGCCGCCGATTGCAAAAATATGCCAGCCGAAAGTCGTCTTTGTCAAAAGAAAACCGGCTATCAGAGCAATTACCACAAGAATTATCGCACCGACCGGAATACCGGCGATACGACCGCCGAAGAAGGTAAAGCCGACATTTCCGAGTGCTTCATGCCCGGTAATTGCGGAATAAGTTGCGCCGTTCGAGTGGAGCATCGCAAAACCGCGCGCAATATACATTGTACCCAAAGTTGCAATAAACGGAGCAACCCCGAATCTGGTTATAATTGCGCCGTTCAAAAGACCGACGATCGCACCGACCAAAATTGCCGCCAAAATTACGAGAGGAACACTGCAATAAACCGTTACGCCCATTGATTCAAATGTTAAACCTTTTTGAATCATGCCGCCCGCAACCATACCCGCAAGACCGACGACCGCACCGACCGACAAGTCGATACCGCCGGTGATTATGACGTAAGTCATGCCGATTGCCAAAATTCCGTACAGAGCAACGTGTTTTGCCAAAAGCAACATTGTATTTGCCGAAAGAAAATTCGGTGTCGCCAAGCTGAAGAATATAACCAAAAGACCCAAAACTATAAGCGTGCGTCCTTTGAGGAGCATCATTATAAGTTTTGTATTGTCTTGACTTTTCTTTAAATCCGCCATGAAATTCTCAGTCCTTTCCAAAAAAATTTTTCCGGTTCAAGATTCGCGTCCGGCTTTCGTGTGACCTTTGTAAGATGCCATAACCAACTTGTCCTGTGTGACTTCTTCCTTGACCATATCCGCCGTCTTTATTCCGTTCGACAAAACAATTATTCTGTCGGCGATTGCTTCAATCTCTTCAAGTTCGGAAGAAACGACCAACAGCGAAAGACCTTCGTCCGCATAATGATTCATAATTTCAAAAACGTCGGTCTTTGCACCGATGTCAATTCCGCGACTCGGCTCGTCAAGGAGCATAATTTTCGGTTTAGTCAACAGACCTTTGCCGATAACGCATTTTTGCTGATTTCCTCCGGAAAGTGAAAGTATCGGAAGTCTTTTATCGGCAACCTTGATATGAATATCCTTGATATTTTGATCAACGGCAGCTTCTTCTTCCGCACTGTTAAGCAAAATTCCCTTTGCATAACTTTTCAAACTTGCAAGCGAAATATTTTTGCCTATGTCCATTGTCTGAACAAGACCTTCACGCTGGCGATCTTCCGGAACCCATGCAAATCCGTTTTGAATCTGTTCGGAAACATTTTTAATTTCGATTTTCTCGCCGTTAATCAAAATGTCGCCGGTATGTTCCGGGCGCAAGCCCATAATGCACTCGAAAACTTCGGTACGCCCGGCACCCATAAGCCCGTAAATCCCCAAAATTTCGCCGCGCTTGAGTTCAAAATTGACGTGATCCAAAAGCCAGCCGCCGCCTTTTTTCGGAAGGCAGAGGTCGCGGACTTCCAAAACCGTCTCGCGCTTGCTCCAATCAATTTTTTCTTTGCGTTGCGGATAAGATTTTTTCGTACCGACCATTTTCTTGACAATCCAGGAAACGTCAATATCTTTGACCGCCGCACTTGCAACAAATTTTCCGTCGCGCAAAATCGTAACATAATCACCGATCTGCATAATCTCTTCAAGGCGGTGAGAAATGTAAACAATTGAAATTCCGTCAGCCATAAGTTCGCGCATAATTTTGAAAAGAACTTGAACTTCCTGTTCACTCAATGAAGAAGTAGGCTCGTCCATAATCAAAATTTTCAAATCGTCCGCTATCAAATTTCGGGCAATTTCAATCATCTGCTGTTGACCGACGCGCAGATCTCCGATAATTGTCATGGGGTCAATCGGATGCTCCAGCCGCGCCAAAATTTTTTTCGTAAGTTCGATATGTTGCTCGTTGTCAAGACCGATTTTGTTTTTGGTCTTTTCGCGTGCCATAAAAATATTTTGATAGACGTTGAGGTTGGGGAAAAGGCTCAATTCCTGGTGAATGATGCCGATTCCCCGTGCCCTTGCCTGAACAATGTTGTCGAAGTGAACTTTTTCGCCGCCCATGAAAAGTTCGCCGCCGGATTCCTGCTCGATTCCGGCAATAATTTTCATGAGTGTGGATTTTCCCGCGCCGTTTTCGCCGATAAGAACGTTGACTTTTCCCTTGTAAACGTCGAAAGAAACTTCGTCAAGTGCCTTCGTACCGGGATAAATTTTGCTGACTTTTTCGGCGTGCAGAACAACTTCATCATCGGTATGAATAATTTCCGGTGCTTCAGCCATTTTCACTCACCTCACTTGACAGTCAATGTAACCGGAGTAACCAAAACTTCCGTCTTTTTATCGACACCGAAGCAACCGACAAATTCAACGGTCTTTCCGGTAATGGTTCCCAAATCCAATTTCTTGATCAAATCGACATCAATGACATTGTGGATACTTTGAGAAAGGCTTGCCCATTCAACCTGATTCGTGTAATCCTCGTATTTAATGAAACTCAAATTGTCGCGAACGGCGGAACCTTTATAAACGCTGCCGATCTGCAATTTTACGGTAATTTGTCCGTCGTAACCGTTCGGTTTGACGACCATGTAACCGGCTTTCTTCTCTTGATTGACTTCGGTAACAACGCCTTCACCCTTTACGACAAATGAAAGTTCTCCGCTGTTGCCCATTGAATAATGACCTTTGTCGGCAATTTTTTTGAAGTCGCCGTTTGATTCGTTCAAAAGCGGAACAATATCAAGTGCTTTTTCGGTAAGTTCCGGGACGGCTTGAGAAGTCCAAATTCTTTCAACGTCCTCCGCCGCATTAAATTTTTTGTTGCCGGTCAATTCGTCCTCGTGACCGATCTCGACGACTTTAACGCAACCGCTCATTGTCAAAGTCATAATCAAACAGAGCAAAAATGCAAGTAACCCTTGTTTTCGCATAAATAACACCTCGTTTCGGTTATAAAAAATCGGCGGGATAAATTTACCGCTCCGTAAATTCACCCCGCCGGAACTCTTTTCAATTCATTTGCTCTCGCGGGTTATTTTTCGGATGTATAAATCCGAAAATCTCAAAATCAGGGAGTATAGACGAAAGCCTTCAATTTATCGACATTGTCTTTGGTGATAACTATGCAATCGATAAGTTGTTTTTCGTCAAGACCGGTTTTGCCTTCTTTGAGATATTTGTCGGCTTGCTCAACTGACATTTCCGCAATAAGAGCCGCCTGCTGAAGAGCGGTACCGGTCATGCTGCCGGCTTTGATTGCCGCAGCCGCTTCGTCGGAACCGTCAACGCCGATAATCGCAATTTTGCCGTCAAGACCCGCATTTTTAACCGCAGCCGCCGCGCCTACAGCCATAGTGTCGTTGCCGCAGATTATGCCTTTAATGTCCGGATTGGATTGAAGAATGGTTTCGGTTTTCTGATTGGCTTCGGTCTGTTCCCAGTTTGCCGTCTGCTGTGCAACCATCTTCATATCTTTGTACTGGTCGATAACTTCATGGAAAGCCGAAGAACGAACGCCGGCATTTGTATCGGATTCCTTACCGAGAAGTTCCGCATAGTTGCCTTTTTCTCCCATAGCTTCAACAAATGCTTCCGCTACGCCTTTTGCACCCTGATAGTTGTTTGCAACGATCTGGGAAATTGCTATGCCGCTTGCATTGATTTCGCGGTCAATGAGGAAGGTCGGAATATTTGCTTCGCGAGCCTTGCGAACTGCCGCAACGGTCGCATCGGCACCGGCGTTGTCGCAGATAATTGCCGCAGCTTTATCGGAAATTGCATTGTCGAAAAGTTCGGATTGTTTTGTCGCGTCGTCGTCATGTGAAACGGCTTTGACTTCATAACCGAGTTCTTTTGCTTTTGCACTTGCCGCATCGGCTTCGGTCTTAAAGAACGGATTGGAATGTGACGGAGTGATTATGTAAATAATCTTGGAGCCGCCGCCCGTCAAAGGTTTGGTATCCGCCGCAGTCTCGGCTTTCTTGTCGCCGCCGGCAGGTTGTTCTCCGCCGCCGCCGCAACCGGTGAAAAGTGCGCCCGCCAAGCACGCGCTTGCAATCAATGCACAAATTTTTTTGAACTTAAACACTTAAAAACCCTCCAATACCAAAAAATAAAACATTGCTCCGAAAATTTTTTTAAACCGATTCCCTTTCATCACCTTCCCCGTAATGAACGACTTCGGGAAAATCTATGCAATATCCGTTGCGTCCGTGAGTTTTGACCTGATACAAAACTTTATCCGCCGCCCGGAAAACTTGCTCGTAATCATCGCCCTCAAGCGGAGCAATCGCAATTCCTATGCTCGCGCTTATCCCGGGATTTCGCCCGTCAATGACCATATTTTTTGCCGCTTCCAAAATTTTCATCGCTTTAAACTCGACAACATACAGTTCCGGAAGTCCGCCGATAAATACCAAAAATTCATCTCCGCCGAAACGCCCGACCAAATCCGATGCACGAAATATCTTTTTCAATCTCGTCGCAAATTCCCGCAAAATCTTATCGCCGTATTGATGACCGTAAGTGTCGTTTGCCTCTTTGAAATGATCCAAATCAATGATCAAAAGCGCAGAAAGATATTCGACAAAAGGCTCGTCCAATTTCCTTTGACACAACGCCTTCATGGTTGCCTTGTTCAAAAGTCCCGTCAATTTGTCGGTTTCCGACTCGGACTTGTAACTGTCGCGGGAGATTCTCATATTTTCCGCAATTCTTAAAGCCCGTTCCAATTCCGCATTTTTCGCCGAAAGTTCCGCATTTTTCTTTTCCGTCATCTTATTGCGGAAATTTGTAAAATATATTGCGGCAACAACAATCAGTGTCATGCACAGGACGGCAGCCGTAGCCAGCGGGTAACGGGTCAAGAGCCAGCCGAATGAAAAATCCGCTTCGGAATTTTCCCGGATAACTTTTTCGACCTGTTCCGGATTCATTTTTAAAAGTGCCTTGCTCAAAATGCTTTGAAGAATTTCCGGCTGTTTCGGCGATACTGCAACGGCAATCGGTACAAAGATCGCCTTTACGTCGTTCACTATCAAATCTTGCCTGAGAGCCAAAACATTTTCGCGTCGAAGAAATGACTCCGGAATATATGCGATGTCACATTCGCCGTTTCCGACCGCATCCAAACAGTCCTCAATCGTCGGCAAATAAATCACGTTTCCGTTATACTTCCCGTAAAAAAATTCCTTTAATCCGAAAAATATTTGAGGTACGGCAACTGCATTTTTCACCGGATAATCTTTTCCGCCCTGATAAACGACGGCGGAAAATTTCTCCCTGAAAAAATCCGTCGAATACAAAAAATCTTGCGCCGATTCGCCGGCATATACCGCAAATGCCATATCCGCCTCTCCGGTCATCAGCATTTCCTTTAATCCGGCAGAGTTCTCCGCCTGCAAAAATTCAAAGTCCGTTCCGCTCCCGGCCTTCAGAAGTTTCAACAAATCCGGATAAATTCCTTCCCCCGAATTTACATCGTAAAGCGCGGTTACCGGCGGCAAAAATACCGCCTTCAAAGTTTTTTTCGATTTCATAAAATCTTTTTCACGCGCATTGTATCGCAAATTTCTTTTGACCAAAGAATCTATATATTCGATTTTCAAAAGCGTTTCAAATGTCGGATTGAGCATTTCGACCGCCTGAACCGCTCGCGTCAACCTGTCCCGCAATTCTTCATTTCCCGCCTTCAACATATATTGTTCGGGAACGGCGGCAAAATATGCCATTATTCTTTCGCTTGAAGTTACATGAAGTCCGTCGTCGGCAACGGCATGAATTTCGTCGTCATGCAACGCCCGGATCATTTCGACGGGAGTCGAAAATTCGACGATCTCCATGTCAAGATCGTTCATTTCCAAAAAGTTTTTCAGAAAAGTTACGTTGGTCGCATCCGAAATTATTCCGACTTTTTTGCCGTTCATCGTTTCCGGATAATCAAGATTCATTTCCGGATTGCTCTTCCTTCCGAAAAGCGTCAACATTCCGTAAGCGGGACTGCCTTCGGTAAAAATTACTTCGTTGCCGTAGCAATCGTTTTTTTGTACCGGTGCAAGCAAATCCAAACTTCCGTCTTTCAATTTTTCCAAGCCCGTTTGAAGTGAAACGGTATGAAATTCGTAGCGAAAATGCAGACGTTTTGAAAGTTCGTTAAGATAATCGAACATATACGCCCGAAGAGTTTGCATTACGCGCACGTCCCGCTCCGGATAGTAGACCATTCCGATTTTTAAAGTTTCCGGTTTTTGTGCGAAGGCACACGAAACTTGAAAGGTTAGAGTTATTAAGATTACTGCCGCGACAAAAACCTTTCTCATTTCGGAAAACCTCCGGTTGGGGAAAGCCGGTACCGATTCCCTGTTTCCCTAATTCCCTATTTTCTTCATCCGAGAAGTTCACAAACTTTCTTTACTATACCTTCACCGTCAAGACCGTAATATTTGAAAATCGCCGGAGATTTTCCGGAAATCGCCGGAGTATCCGGCAAAGTCAAACTTACAACCTTAGTCGGGCAATTCGCCGCCGTGACCTGCGCGACCATTGAACCCAATCCGCCGAATTTCGTATGTTCCTCAACCGTCAAAATCATTTTCGTTTCTTTGGCGGCTTTAATTATCGCTTCTTCGTCAATCGGCTTGATGCAATACATATCAAGCACACGCGCCGAAATTCCCTTTTCTTTCAAGGCTTCGCCGGCGGCTTTTGCACCTTGTACCATTTCACCTGCGGCAATAATCGTAATATCCGCGCCGTCTTGAATCATGGTCGCCTTGTTCATTTCAAAAGGTACGTTGCCCTCTTCGTAAACGTCCTCAACGGCATTTCTTCCGATACGAACATACGCCGGATCCGTATCCTTCAAAAGTGCGCGCATAAGTTTTTCCGTCTGGAATCTGTCACTCGGCAAATAAGCACGCATACCCGGAATTGATGCCATAGTCGCAATATCGTTTGCGGATTGATGAGTCATTCCCAATTCGCCGTAACTTACGCCGCCGGAAATTCCGATAAGTTTAACATTTGTATGGGAATAGGCAACATCAACTTTTGCCTGTTCCATTGAACGGGTACTCAGGAAACTTGCCGGAGAAACCGCAAATGCTTTTTTACCGGAGACGGCAAGTCCCGCCGCTATCGAAACAAGATTTTGTTCCGCAATTCCGACTTCCACAAATTGATCCGGACGTTCTTTCGCAAAAGGTCCCAAGCCGGCACTTCCGCGCGAATCACTGCACAGTACAACAATATCCTTGTCATTTGCCGATTCTTCAAGCAAAACATTGTTAATAATCGTCTTGTTGGCTATCTTATTCACATTGAGCCCCCCTCTCGTCAAGTTCCTTCAAAGCAGCCGCATATTCCTCGTCATTGGGAACGTGATGATGCCAGCCGACCTGATTTTCAATGAACGATACGCCGAAGCCCTTTGTCGTGTGAGCAACTATAACCGTCGGTTTATCTTTGACGCGTTTTGCAATTTCGACCGCGCCGTCAATCGCATCAAGATCGTTGCCGGGAACGGAAATTACATTCCAGCCGAAAGCCGCCCAGCGTTGCTCTTGAGATTTCTGATTCATAACCTGCTCGGTCGTTCCGGAAATTTGCAGATGGTTTCTGTCAACAAAGGCGGTAAGATTGTCAAGTTTGTAATGACTGCCCGCCATGGCCGCTTCCCAAACGGAACCTTCCGCCAATTCGCCGTCACCCATTACGACGTAAACGCGGGAAGGACGCTTGTCCATTTTCGCCGCCAAAGCCATACCGACACCGACAGCAAGCCCGTGTCCGAGCGATCCGGTATTCATTTCAATGCCGTTGACTTTGTTTGTCGGGTGACCGATAAATTCGGAGCCGAACTGCGCGAAAGTTTCGAGTTTCTCTTTCGGGAAAAATCCTCTGTCGGCAAGAACCGAATAAAGAGCTTCAACCGAATGACCTTTACTCATTACGAAACGGTCGCGATCGGGATTTTTGAAATTTTCCGGAGAAACATTCATTTGCTTGTAGTAAAGGTCTACAAGAATCTCCATTACGCTCAAGTCGCCGCCGATATGACCGGTTTTTGCCCGGTAGATCATTTCGACTACGTCTTTGCGAAGTTCAAATGCCTTTTTCTTCAGATTCATGAACACTTCACACTCCTTTTCATATCAGGGAATCAGGGAAAGAGGGAATTAGGGGATTAGGGAAAGAGGGAATTAGAATACTATTAACCTTTTTCCCTTTTTCCCTTTTTCCCTCTTAACCTTTTTCCCTATTAATCTGCTTATTCCCCTCTTAAATAAGCCTTGACCTTTTCCTCAATCGGATCATAAAGATCCGGTTTGATTCCGATATATTTGCAAGCCTCATAAAGAACCGGAACAACGTCTTTGTGAATACCGACGCAGTGATGAATGTAAGGTCCTTCAACGATTTTTGCCTCAAGCCGTTTGATATTTTCGACTTCAACCCAAAGATAAGTTCCCATACCTTTCGGACCTTCAACACCTTTTGCATTTCCGAGAAGGAGCGAATATTCGCCGTTGTCGCCGTCAAATCTGCAAAGAGTGACTTCACCGTGTTTTGCTTCAGCCGTAAGACTGCCGGGATGATCGAAGGCAAGAGGATAAGTCAATTTTGCTTTTTCTTTGGCGATTGAAACAGGCCAAGGTCCGCAGTGTTGCAAAAGTTCACCGTTTGCAATATCCGGGTGGCGAATCGTCCAATCGGCAAAGAAGGTGTGAATTTCTCCCATGCCTGCAGCTTCAGCCATAAGCGCGGTAATTGCGCCGTGAATATCCGTTTCGCAGACAACCGGGAATCCTTCATCGTTGAGGAGCGAATTTGCCGCGCAGGGCATAATTCCGAGTTCTCCCTGAAGTGCATTCCAGCATTGAATTGCGGCGGCTTTACAATCATATTTCTTGATAAGATGCGCCATCGCAACTTTCAAGGCGGCAACGTTTTCAAGTTCGTTGTCTTTAATCATGACTTCCATATTTGCGCGGATATAGTCAATCGTTTGCTTGACTTCCGTACCTTCGGCTTTAGCCTTTTTGACTTCGTTTGTGAGTTCCGGCAAAGGTATCGGCGAAAGCTGAATGTTAAATCTTTCCAAAAGTTCGCCTTCGTTGCACATCGTTGACCAAAAATCAAACGGACGGGGTCCTATTTGCAAAATGCGAATACTCTTGAAAGTTTTGACCACGTTGCAGACGGCAAGAAAATCTTTCAATCCGCGCTCAAAAACCGGATCATTCAATCTGCAATTTGTCATGTAAGTAAACGGGACGCGGAATCTGCGCAAAACTTTACCGGTTGCAAAAAGTCCGCATTGAGTGTCGCGAAGTCTTACGCCGTTTTCGTCCGGACGTTCGTCAAGAGGTCCCCAGAGCAAAACCGGAACTCCCATATCTTTTGCAAGACGCGCACATTCGTACTCCGTGCCGAAATTGCAATGCGGGAAGAAAAGACCGTCGATTTTCTCCGCTTTAAATTTTTCGACAATCTTCAGGCGATCGTTTTCATCATAAAGCAAGCCTTCCGAATTGATGTCGTCAATATCGACAAAATCAATCCCGAGTTCGTTCAGACGATCTTTGGTCAGACCGCGATACTTGATCGCATCCGGTGCGCTGAAGATACTGCGCCGCGTCGGTGCAAATCCCAATTTGATTTTTGCCATTGTCGGAACCCTCCCGTCAAAAATACATACGCCTTATCTTGATAAGCGGAAATTTTTGTCCCGCCGAAATTTTACACGCTCTTTTTTACTGCCGATTTCCAGCCTTCCAAAAGTTCCTTCCTCTTTTCGGAAGGCATTTTCGGATCGTATTGATGCCACGACAAATTCCCGAAAACTTTTTCCTTCTCGTAAAAATCTGCGGCAATTCCCGCACAATACGCCGCGCCCATTGCCGAAAGTTCGGCGATCGGCGGAACTTCAACCGGCTTGTTCAAAATATCCGCCTGAAATTGCATCAAATAATTATTTCGCGTGGGACCGCCGTCAACCTGCAAAGATTTCAATTCGCCGTCAAAAACTTTTTCCATCAAATCAATGACCGCATGAATTTGATACGCAATACTGTCGGTTACGGCACGAATCATTTCATTTTTGCCGGTAATTCGCGTTATCCCGCAAAAAACGCCGGTCGCATCGTTGAGGTAGTAAGGCGCGCCCAGCCCGGTAAAAGCCGGAACAAAATAGGATTTATCCGCCGGATTGGCTTTAAAGGAAAGCGTTTCCGTTTCTCCGGGCGATTCGATCAATTTCAGATCATTTTGCAACCATGTAATACTTGCGCCGGTGTAATTTATGTTGCCTTCCAAAGCGTAAAAAATCTTGCCGTCCATACCGTAAGCGATTGTGGTGGCAAGCCCCTGCGGACTGTAAATAAACTTTTCGCCGGTATTAAGCATAATGGAAGAACCGGTGCCGTAAGTCGCCTTTGCAAGTCCGGCAGAGTGACAACCCTGACCGAAAAGCGCGGCGTGTGAATCTCCCAGCATCGAATAAATCGGCACCTTTGTTTCAAAAATGCCGTCAAAATCGGTTTCACCGAAAAAGTCGTCGGAAAAAGTCGGTTGAGGCAAAGCACTTTCCGGGATACCGAAAAGACCGCAAATTTCTTCGTCCCATTTTAAAGATTTTATATTAAAAAGTTGAGTCCTTGATGCGTTTGAATAATCGGTTTTAAAAACTTCTCCGCCCGTCAATTTGTGGAGCATCCACGAATCGACGTTACCGATGCAAAGTTCGCCGGAATCGGCAAGTTTTTGCGCCTCCGGAACATTTTGCATAATCCAAGCCGCTTTTGCCGCCGAAAAATAAGGAGAGAGCGGCAAGCCGGTACGTTCTTTTACAAGCGCGGAAAAACCTTTTTGCTCCAATGCGTCGCAAATTTTTGCACCGCGCGCGCACTGCCAGACAATCGCCGGATAAATACTCTGCCCGTTTTTTTTGTTCCAAGCCAAAGTAGTTTCGCGCTGATTGCTGATCCCGACGGCGGCAATGTCAAAGGCGGTCAATTCGGTCTTTTCGGCAATTTCGCCGACCAAAATTTTGATGTTGCGCCAAATTTCTTCGGGATCGTGTTCAACCCAGCCTTTGTCGTTGATGTACTGCTTGTGATTTTTTGCGACTTGACAGGCGACTTTGCCTTCTCCGTCAAAGAGCAAAATCTTCGTCCCCTGCGTACTCTGATCGATCCCCATAACGTATTTCGGCATATTCTCAACTCCCTTCGTCCTTTTAAAAGTGCTTTAATTTGTTTCGGATTTTAAATGCTGTTTAATTAAAAGTCAAGAGAAAAATTAAAATTTTCGGAAATTTTACGAAATACTTTTTCAAGAGTTGATAAGGATTTAAAAGTATTTTAAATTTTAAATTACAGGTTTAACGCTTGAACGAATTTTTAATTTTGTTCCGACGGCCAATCTTGTCGGGAATGCGGAAGTATTTTCTTTTCGCCAAATCAAACGATTGACTGCCGCCGCGCCCAATTCGTCGCAAGGAACGCGCACCGATGTCAATTTCGGATCAATCACCGACGACATCGGAATATCGTCAAAGCCGACTATTGAAATATCTTCCGGAATTTTTATACCGAAATGTTCAAATGCTTTAATCGCGCCCAATGCAATCAAATCGTTGTCAGCCATAATCGCCGGCGGGAATTCAAGATTTTGCCCGATAAGTTCGCAAATATCATTGTAAGCCCCCGTAATCGAAGGCTCCAGCATATAAATTTTTTGTTCGTCAGGATTTATGTTGAATTGCTCCAAAAAATCTTTGTAAGCGAAAAATCTTTGATCGAAATTTCGGATTGAAAAAGAACTGCGGAAATAACCTATATTTTTATGACCGGATTCGTATAAATATTTCATGCCGCGCCAAATTCCGTCCTCGTTGTGAATTGTGACCGTGTCGAATTGTGAGCCGCGAATTTCACAATCCAAAACGACGGTCGGAATATTTATCGAATAAAAAGGCTTTAAATCTGTTTCGGTCATTTCCGTTCCCAAAATCAGAAGTCCGGAAATTGAAGAATTTTTTAAAATTTTAATTGTGTTTGAAATTTCGTTTTCGCCGTTGCAATAAAAGAGCATGATTGTAAAATTTTTTTCCCGACTTGCCTTTTCGACAGCCGAAATGAGTTCGGCGAAAAATTGCGAATCGGTTACGACTTTTCCCAATCTTTTGTAAACCAAAAAACCTATTGTTCCGAAATAACTTGTATTTTTTTCTTTATACTTTGCAAAATTTCCGGAGTAATTCAATTCCTTTGCAAGCGCAAAGATTTTTTCGACGGTTTCGGGATTTACTCCCGGCCGCCCGTTTAACGCCAATGAAACCGTTGCCTGTGACAAATTTAATTTTCTTGCTATATCTTTTAAAGTAACTCTCGGCATAAAAACACCTCATAAATTTTGACGAAAAATTTTTAAATGTTATAATAACCAAAAATTAAACGGAGGAAGAAAAGATGGAGGGAAAATCAGAATTTTTGGCGACGGAAGCCGGTACCGTCGAAGAGAAGTCGGAAAAGCCGGACAACATTCTCGAACTTGTTGAAGAGATAAAGACTTTGCAGGAACAAAATTCGCGTCGGCTTGCGCAGGTACTTCGCGAAAACATAAATTTTCAGAATCAGGTACGCAACGGAATGTACGAAGAACTTGAGGAGTTGAAGGAAGCCCGGCGCGGTGAACAGTTTACGCCGATCTTAAAATCCGTTGCCGCCGTTTGTGTGGAATATCAATCTCTGGCAAGCGACGAAACAATTCCACGAAAGGCGCGAAAAAACCTTCAATTACTTTTTGACGAGCTTGAAGATATTTTATCAGAGTACGATGCGGAAATTTTTCGTTCTTCTCCGGGAGAAATTCGCCGCCCTCTTTTTACGAAAGTTATAAACACTTTTCCGACGGCAGACAAGACCCGGCACAATACCATAGCAAAAAGCCGCCGGGCGGGAGTTGTCCGCAACGGGCGACCTGTTTATCGTGAATATGTTGATGTGTATGTTTTCGATCCGAATTTGGAAAACAATTCTTCAAAATCCGAATTTGCGCGCAGTGAGTAAAAGATCGACAGATCGTCAGTGTCACCGGCCATCTGTCCGTCTGACCATCTAAACAAGCCTGTGCGGATTTGTTTCCGTCAGTTGCTTGTAAATGAAATCGGCAAGACCTATGCCGCCGCCTTCGGCCATTTTCTTTGTAAGTTCTTCATTGTGCATATCGCGATAAATTTCCATAGCGTTGCCGTCACCGAAAAAGGTATCTTTCGGGACGGTTTTCCACATTTCGCCGTAAAGCATTTTGAGCATTATTGCCTCAAGTTGCACGCTCGCCTCTTTAATATCCTTGTTTCTCTGCGCGACTTCTTCCGGAGTCATTATCGCAGATTTTTTTGCGCCGTTAATTTTTGAAGTTGCCGCATCAAGCTCCGCCTGAAAAGTTGCCTGTTTCCCGATTTCCCGGGAACCGGTCGGAGCAGAGTTTGTTGAATTCATGCTCGGCAACAAAGTATTTCCGTCAACCTGAATCATTTTAAAATCCTCCGTCAAATAATTTCGAGTACGGCATGAATTGCACCGGCGGCCTTCATCGCCTGCAAAATTGAAATGCAATCGCGGGGAGTCGCTCCCACCGCATTAAGCGCACCGATAATGTCATTTATGTTTGAAGTTGCCGGCATTACGATTGAACTTGAGCCGGATTCTTTTGCATCGACTTCGGTATTGTTTGTTACCATCGTGCTGCCGTAAGAAAACGGATCGGGCTGTGAAACTTCCTGCGATCTTTGAACGCGAATCGACAAGCCGCCCTGAGTTATGGCACATTCGTCAACGGTGACATTTCCGCCCATAACGATTGTTCCGGTACGTTCGTTTACGACGACTTTTGCAATATTGTCCGGCATTACCGGCAATTCTTCAATGGAGGCGACAAAACCGACAACATTTGCCCGATAATAAGCCGGAATATTTATGTCAATCCTGCCGGGATTGGCGGCGCGGGCGATTCCGCCGTAAGCGGCATTTATTGCATTTGTAATTCGGGTTGCCGTCGTAAAATCGACCTGCGACAAACTCAAAGAAATTTGCCCGTTTTTGCCGAGATCGTCCTCAAGCGTTTTTTCGACTATTGCCCCGTTCGGAGTAGTTCCGACCGTCGGGAAATTTTTCTGCGCTTTGTTACCGGATCCGTTGCCCGCAACGAAACCGCCGGTGGAAACCGGGCCCTGAGCAACGGCATAAACTTCACCGTTTGCGGCGCGCAGGGGTGTCTGCAACAAAGTTCCGCCCTGAATACTGTCCGCATCCCCCATCGAACTTACCGTAACGTCAATGGTATCACCTTCCCGAACGAAAGGCGGCAAAGTTGCCGTAACCATGACCGCCGCGACATTATCGGAATCCATATCCGCCGCATTGACGGTAATTCCGAAACTGCGCAAAAGTGAAACGGTTGACTGAATCATCTGCAAGGTATCGTCGGAATCGCCGGTACCGGGAAGTCCCACGACCAGCCCGTAACCCATGAGTTGGTTGTTCCGAACGCCCTGAACTTTTGCAATGTCTTTGATTCTCGTAACTGCCGAATCGGCAAAAGCCGTTCCGGTAAATGTGGAAAGGCAGACAACCAAAGTCATTAAGGTAAAAAATTTTTTCATAACATTTATCTCCCGGAAAAAGTAAACACACATATTTTAAAATTTTATCGAAAAATATTCCCGTCCTCTTTAGAAAACCGGCGAAAAACTTTTCAAGATTTTACATTCCTGCGGTACCCCGCGACGAATTGTTTTTTCTGTCAACGGCGCAATTTTCCTGCAAAAAAAATAGTCCGGGCGTAAAAAAACCGGCAAACTGCAAAACCGTAAAAAAACTCCCCAAAAACTTTTGGAGAGTTTTTTGCTATCTTTTACTTTCCCGCGCGTATTTGTCCAAAGTGTAAACCAATTTATGCACCGGCCATGAAAAAATTACTTGAAAAATCAAAAACGGCATCAGGATTTTATAAATCATTTGCACAAAATCCGGACGATAGCCGAGCAAAAAGACAAATGCAATCATTATGAGAAAGTGCAATGCTCCGGCAAAAATCGAACTTACCACCGGCAAAAAAAATTGCTCTTTAAATACGCGTGACGAAAACATTCCGAAGAAAAATCCGGCAGTCATAAAGCTGAAGGTTGCACAGCCGAAAAAACTTCCGGTCGTCGAATCCTGTAAAATTCCCGTCACAAATCCGAACAAAACTCCCCAAGAAGGTCCCCGCAAAAATGCCGCCGATACAGTAAACAACAACATAAAATTTACGCTTACGCCGTTAAAGTCAATCAAGGTCAAAAGCGAAGTCTGCGCGGCATAGAGTACGACAATTACCGCCGCCCAAATTCCGATGATTTTCACCGGGCAGCACCTCCCGGAGCCGGCTGAGGTTGTTGAGGTTGCGGATTTTGTGCGGCCGCCTGTTGAAGTTGTTGCTGTTGTGCTTGCCGGACCTGTTGCTGTGCCTGTTGTTGAATCAATTTTGCCTGTTGAATTTCTTGCGCGGTCTTTGCCGGATCGGTTTCGGTGCCGGGAGTTTGCGGCGGCGGTTGAATCGGTTCCGGCGGAGCCTCCCGCGATGCAACGATTACCGCGACATCTTCAAGTTTTTCAAAGTTTACGGAAGTTTCCATTATTCCGTATTTCAGCAAGCCGCCGGTTTCGTTTTGAATGTCTTTGATTTTCCCGACGACAATGCCCTTCGGATAAACGCCGCCGAATCCGGAAGTAACAATGATATCCTCAACTTTTACGTCGGCATTTTTCGGAATGTTTGTAATGCGCGGTTGATTCGGATTGTTTATATCACCTTCGACAATTCCGGCAACGCGTGACTCCGGTCTTTGCACCAATGCGCCGACCGACGAGCGCGGATCCAAAATCAGCTGAACTTTTGAAGTATTTATTCCGGCTTCCAAAACGTGACCGACAAGCCCCATTTCGGTAACTACAGCCATATTGTCGGCAACCCCGTCGGAAGTGCCGCGATTTATTACGACGACGCTTGACCAGGTTGCGGATTCCCTTCCGATAACGCTTGCCGCCACCAAATCAAATTGAGTTGCGACCTGTTTATATCCCAGAAGGGCGCGCAGTCTTTGATTTTCCGACGCAAATTCCGATGCCGTCAAATTTTGAGCGCGCAATATTTCCACTTCTTCGCGCAAGGCTTTGTTTTGCGAGTGAATATACCGAATTTCCGACAAAGTATCGGTCACAAAAGAAAGCTGATTTCCTATCCAAGCAAAAGCATTTTGAAAGGGCGACACTATAAGCAAAGCGGTCTTGTCCGTAACGGGCGTTGCGAATCTTCCCCGCGCCGCAAAAAATACGCTGCAAAAAACAGCAACGAATACAAATATCAATGCCGCAATTTTTCTGCCGGAACGGTTTTCCCTGCGAACTCTTTCGCTCATTGTTTCAACTTCTTGGAAGTCATTACGACACGTTTAAGCAAATTCAAATCTTCCAATGCCTTGCCCGTGCCTTCACCGACGCAACTTAAAGCATCATCGGAAACCAAAACCGGCATGCCCGTTTCGTTTGAAATAAGTTTGTCGATATTCGTCAAAAGCGCGCCGCCGCCGGTCATCATGATTCCGTGATCCATTACGTCCGCAGCAAGTTCCGGAGGTGTTTTCTCCAAAGTATTTTTGACCGCATCGACAATTTTTGAAATCGGCTCGGGCAGTGCCTCGCGAATTTCGCTTGACTTGACCGTCAAATTTTTCGGCAAGCCGCTGACCAGATCGCGTCCGCGAATCTCCATGGATTTATCCGATTCCGGAGTGACAATCGCCGTGCCGATACTGATTTTGATTTCTTCCGCGGTTCTTTCGCCGATCATCAAATTATACATGCGTTTGATGTATTGAATTATCGACGAATCCATTTCATCGCCGCCGATACGAATCGAACGACTTGTGACTATTCCGCCGAGTGAAATTACGGCAATTTCCGTCGTACCGCCGCCTATATCGACGACCATGCTGCCGGTTGCTTCTTCCACCGGCAAG
This sequence comes from uncultured Selenomonadaceae bacterium, assembly GCA_905236255.1. Lineage (GTDB taxonomy): Bacteria > Bacillota > Negativicutes > Selenomonadales > Selenomonadaceae > Quinella. Next base: position 19,921 of record CAJOPK010000128.1, read on the forward strand.
CCGGCACCTATCGCCGCCGCCATCGGCTCTTCAATCAAATATGCTTCCCGTGCGCCGGCCTGTTGAGCCGCATCAATTACCGCACGCTTTTCGACTTCCGTAACGCCGGAAGGAACGCCGACAACGACACGCGGGCGGGTAAAAGATTTGCTGTTCATTGCCTTGCGAATGAAATAGCGGAGCATCGCCTGAGTAACGTCAAAATCCGCAATAACGCCGTCTTTCATCGGACGAATTGCGATAATGTTTCCCGGCGTGCGTCCGATCATTCTTTTGGCTTCATCGCCGACAGCCAAAACATCGCTTGTATCACTTTTTATTGCAACAACGGAAGGTTCACGCAGAACGATACCGCGACCTTTGACATGGACAAGTGTATTCGCCGTGCCGAGATCGATACCCATATCACGGGAACCTCCGAAAAGACCAAACATCTTCAGTCATATCCTCCTTCAAAGTCCGCCTTTCGGCAAAGACTTACAAAAAAAATCACCGCCTTCTTTTAAGGCGGCAACATTTTAACATAATTTTCATACTTTGCAACAAATTTTAAATTGCCCGTTCCGGCGGGGAGTTTTTCAGGTAATTTTTTATTTTAAGCCGTTTTTACTCCCGTTTTGTCAATGTCCAAAATCAAAGCTCTTGCGTTCACTTCATGTTTCCGGAAAGTTTCAACCATCGTCGAGGCAATTTGGTTTTCGAGATGATTTTTTTCAAGCGCAAAGGCAATAAGACAGGAACCCGCGCCGCTCAATGCAACTCCGGACGCTCCGGCATTTTTTGCCGCCGAAAAAACTTCCTCCATACCCGGAACAAGTTTAGCCCGGTAAGGCTGATGAATTGCGTCGTCGAAGGCGGTTTTCAAAAAATCTTCCCTGCCTTCCAAAAGTGCCGCAACCAACATTGCCGCCCGGCTTATATTGAAAATCGCATCCCGGCGGGAAACATTTTCCGGCAAGACCGCCCGTGCCTTTGATGTGGAAAGCTGAAAATCCGGAACCGCAACAACCAATTTCAGATTTATTTTCGGCATAAAGGAAAACGATTGAACTTTTCCTTTCTCCATCGTGCTGACCGTAAACCCGCCCAAAATTGCCGGCGCAACATTGTCCGGGTGTCCTTCGATTTCGCAGGCAAATTCCAAAAGTTTGTTTTTGTCGAAAGGTCTTTTCAAAATTTCATTTGCCGCAAAAAGTCCGGCAACTATCGCGGCGGAACTTGACCCCAATCCTCTGGAAACCGGAATACGATTTTTCATGCGGATTTTTGCACCTTTAAATTCTTCCGAACGTCCCGCCCGTTTGATGACCGTTTCCGCAGACTTCCATATAAGATTTTCCCCGTCATGGGGAATGTCCTCCGCGCCTTCGCCTTCGACTTCGGCGGTGACTTCTTTCTTCTCAAGCAAAGTAAAATCAAGTTCGTTGCAAAGAGTTGTGGCAAGACCCAGACAGTCAAAACCCGGCCCGCAATTTGCGGAAGTCGCCGGGACAAGAATTTTTACCGAATTTTTTTCTTCACTCATACCGATTCAACTCTAATCAAACTCAAAATTTCATCAACCGTTTCAAGATTTTGCAGGGACTCTTTCGCCGCCAAAATATTTTTGTGTTTGACTTCGTGGGTGACGACGACGATCTCCGCATGATTTTCCCTGTCGGCATTGGTCTGTACGACCGATTTCAAACTGACGTTTGCCTCTCCCAAAGTAGTTGCAATCTTTCCGAGAACGCCCGGTTTGTCGTCAACCAACATTCTGATATAGTAAGAAGAAGTCGTTTCTTCCGGCGGGCAAATATTTTTGCGGTCGTAGCAGGTGCAACCGAAACGTCCGCGACTGTTAAGCTGAATACCCTTCGTGACTTCGATAATGTCGGCAACGACTGCGGATGCCGTCGGGCCGCCGGCACCGGGCCCGTAAAACATGGCTTCGTCAATCGGATCGCCCTTAACGAAAATTGCGTTCAATACGCCGTTGACCGACGCAAGCGGATGCTCTTTCGGCAAAAATACCGGATGAACGCGAACATCAATTCCGAGCTCCGAATCCTTGCCGATTGCCAGAAGTTTGACAACATAACCGAGTTCTTTTGCGTAACGAATATCGGACGGGGTAATTTTCGTAATTCCCTCCATGGAAACATCTTCAAATTTTACGCGTGAATTGAAGGCAATCGACGCAAGAATTGCGATTTTTCTTGCCGCGTCTTTTCCTTCAACGTCTGCGGCGGGATTGGCTTCGGCATAACCTTTCGATTGCGCTTCCTTTAATACGGTATCGTAATCCGCGCCGTCCTCGCTCATTTTTGTGAGCATGTAATTTGTGGTGCCGTTCACAATTCCGAGAATTTCGGTAATTCTGTTTGCGGTCAGGCAACGTTTGAGGGGCATGATAATCGGAATTGCTCCGCCGACCGCCGCCTCAAAGAGAAAATCGACTTTATTTTTTTCCGCCGTTTCAAAGAGTTCGTGACCGAATTGCGCGACAACGTCTTTGTTTGCGGTGACGACGTGCTTGCCGTGTTCCATAGCCTTTATGACAAAATCTTTTGCCGGATTGATGCCGCCCATGAGTTCGATGACGATTTCAATTTCCGGATCGTTCAAAATGTCGTCGTAATTTGAAGTTGCCGGAAGTCCGGCTTCCCGAAGTTTCGGTATTTCAAAATCGCGAACGAGAATATTTTTTATCTCAATATCTGTTTCCGCACGATGCGAAATAATATCCTTGTTTCTCTGCAAAACTTTAATGACACTGCCGCCGATTGTGCCGGCTCCCAGAAGTCCGAGTTTCACAACTTTCTTTGAATCACTCATAAAAAAATTTACCTCCCGAAACATTTATTTAAAACCGTTATCAAAAGTCTTTACGGTCTGCCTATTCCTTCAACACCGCAATTTTCCTGCAAAAAAATCGGCGATATTTTTTTTACGATAAGCCGTCAATTTTCTTCATAAAAAAAAACACCGGAAAAACCGGCTTTATTTAAAATACGCCGTAAAACTCCCAATTTCAATCGGGAGATATAAGGCACCTTTTTTTGTTGCAGGTACAAAAAATTTTTGTTAAACTTTCGGCGAAAGACCGGCTATGAAA
>CAJOPK010000129.1 GCA_905236255.1 uncultured Selenomonadaceae bacterium
CGAGTTGAATTTCGGCATGTAGTTCGTCGTGTACTCAAAAATATCGCCGATAATTCTCATAGACATTTCGGGCGGGTAAATGTAAGTGTTGCGAACCATGAACTCTTTCAAAATATCATTTTGAATTGTTCCCTGCAAAATGGATTTGTCAACGCCCTGCTCAATTCCGGACTGAATGAAGAACGCGAGGATCGGAAGAACCGCGCCGTTCATTGTCATGGAAACGGACATTTGATCGAGCGGAATACCGCTGAACAAAATATTCATGTCAAGCATGGAGCAGACGGAAACGCCGGCTTTACCGACATCACCGAAAACGCGCGGATTGTCTGCATCGTAGCCGCGATGGGTCGGAAGATCGAACGCAATGGAAAGACCTTTCTGACCTGCGGCAAGGTTGCGGCGATAGAAAGCATTTGATTCTTCAGCCGTCGAAAATCCCGCATATTGACGAACCGTCCACGGACGGAAAACGTACATGGTGGAATAAGGTCCGCGAAGGAACGGAGGAATACCGCTGACGAAATCCAAATGATTCATGTGATCGTATTCGTCATGACCGTAAAGCGGTTTTACCGGCACATGCTCCATTGTTTTATAAACGAGTTTGTCATAATCTTCAGCCGCAGCTTTCTCAAATTTCGCTTTCCAAGCCGCCTCATCGACTGCCGGTGCGTCGTCGAGATTCATCTGCGTGAAATCCGGATTTTTATATCCTGCCATTACGCTGTCATTCCTTTCTTCTGTTGCAAGCTCTGCAAAATTTGATAGCAATTTGCTTTGACCGAAATATATTCGTCAATGCCGGCGTTGTCGTAAGTTTCTTTTAAATCTTTCGGAGCGGCTCCGGCAAGAAATACCGTCGCATTGGGGAGAACTTCATGAAGTTTCGGAGCGAGTGCCGGGACAATTTCCGGATAGGTCGCGTCGGTCGAACAAATGACGACTGCATCCGCTCCGGACTCTTTGGCCGCCGCCGCCGCATCTTCAACGGTTTTAAATCCGTCGTTCTTCAACACTTCAAACGCACCGACCTGCAAAAATCCTGTGGTGAAGTCTGCACGGGCTTTGTGCTGGGGAATAGGCCCCATGTTCGCCAAAAATACTTTGACGTTGTCGCCTTTTTCCGCCTTGAATTTTTCGGTTGTTTCGCGGAGAGCCTCAAATTTTTCACTGCGGCGGTGAGCCTCAATCTTTTTGACTTCATCGGCCGCACCGGTGCCGAGAGCGTTGCGAATTTCTGCAATCGTCGCACCTGCCGCCGCCGCGTCAATCACCGTGTCAAAATTGCCGGCATCGATTTTTGAAATCGCGTCTTTTGCATCGACTTTTGCAAGATAAGCGTCAATCGCCGCCTTGCGAGCTTTTCTGTTTTCGGCGAAGTCTTCCGGACGCGGATCGAGTCTTTCCTCAACCATATTCGGATACATATTGTTGCCGACAATGCGATCTTTGCGGGTTTCCGCCGCTTTAAATCTTGCGTCGAGAACTTTTGCAATTTCGTCCTGCGGACAGCCTTCTTTGAGAGCCGCAACAATTCCGCCTTTTCCTTCGATTGCTTGGAACTCCGCCCAAATTTTTTCTTTAATCTGTTTTGTCAAAGTTTCGACCGCCCAACTTCCGCCGGCCGGGTCAATCGGCTGCAAGAGTCCGAATTCTTCCTGCAAAATAATTTGCATATTACGGGCAATACGGCGGCTGAATTCGTCACCTTTGCGAATCGGTTCGTCAAACGGAGCATTTTCAAAAGAATCAAGACCGCCGACAACGCCGCTGAAAATTTCGGTGGTATTGCGGAGAAGATTTACATAAGGATCGTAAACGGTTTTGAAGAAGAGAGCCGGACGACCGTGTACATGGATTTTTTGAGATTCTTCGTTGCCGCCGAAGGCTTTGACGATATTAGCCCAAATCGGACGAACGGCACGGAGTTTCGCAATTTGCATGAAGAAGTTCGCGCCCATGGAGAAGCCGAACATAATTTGACTTGCCGCCTCGTCAATCGTCAAGCCGCGATTCATCAAAGCACGAAGGTACGCAACGCCCGTTGCCAAAGTATAAGCGACTTCCTGAACATC
>CAJOPK010000130.1 GCA_905236255.1 uncultured Selenomonadaceae bacterium
ACCGGATGAATTTTAACGCCTTTCAAACCGAGCTCTTTTATTCTCCGCAATTCCGCACGAAAATCCGAAAATTCCGGGTGAATACAGCCGAAAGAAAAAATTTCCCCGCCGGCAAATTTTTCGTTAATCCGGGCGGCGGAATCATTTATTTTTATGACCTGTTCGGCATTTGTCGCAACCGGCAGGATTATCGACAGGGCAATTCCGGATTTTTGCATTGAATTTAAAAGTCCGGAAATTGTGCCGTCGGTAAAGGGCACGGTTCGACTGATTTTGCTTAACTTGTCGATAACGGCGGCGGCAATTTTATCCGGAAAAATATGTGTGTGAAAATCGATAATCATTTACTGAGTCCTTTCGTTTATGAAAAATTTAAAATTCCCCGACGAAAAAATTTCGTGCGGGGAAAGATTTTTTGTTGTTCAATATTTTTTACATCTTTCGTACAGATCCGGAGTATAAACGTCCATGATGTCATTGTTTTTTGCAAAACTTTCCGGTTGCAAATCTCCATAATACTTGTCGCCCTTCACTATGTAATAAAGCATCTCGACAACGCGCGCGGGAATCGGCGTGGTCTTGTATTTCGGGAACGGATCGACATCGGCACCGTTGAACGGAGCAAGCACCGAATCAATTTCAAGCGGGCTGTCATTCCCCGCCGCCGCACCGCGCATAAAGAAACGCGCACGTTGCGAACCGTCTTTTCTCTTGCTCGGATACATGACGGCAAATTCATACGAATCATGGAAATTGCATTTTACAAAAAGTCTGCCGTCTTTCATTGTCCCGTATTTGATACTGTTGCGTACAATATAATGAGTCTTTTTGTCCGGGAAAAGCGGCGATCCGTTGCCCACATAAATTATGTTGTTTTGAGAATTCAAATGCCAATCTTCCTGCGGAGCGGGATCGGTGAATACATGCGGCGCAATTTCCATCGGCGCGGCATATCCCGTGTTAATCCCCAAGCCGATTACTCCCGCAAAAATCGCCGATGCAACAACTCTCGAAACAGATTTTTTCATCGCGTTCACCTTCCGTTGAATATTTCACACTTTCCGCCGCAATTCTTCCGGCGAAAAAAATTCGATTTCAAAGAACTTTCGTGCCGGATTATACCGGATTGTAAAAAAATTGCAAAACAAATTTTTCATTTTTTATTCATTTTTAATTTTTGGTTATGAGTGAGGTTGAAACGCTCGAAATTGCAAAGCAACGAAAAAATTTTTTCAAGGCGGAGCCGTTAAATTGATTGACTTTTTTTGATGATGCATATACAATACGCCCGTCATATACATCACCCCCCTCCCAACCTCGCGGTTGGGGGAGATGTCCGGCGGCAGGGTCGGGCATCGACAATTTACCGCACCGGGTTTCAGTGCGGTTGTTTTTTTGAGAGGAGTTTTTGATTGTGGGATCAAGGAAAAAGGCGGCAAGGCTCGGAATAATTTTTATCGCACTTTTGATAATCAGCGGAATTGTTCTGATGTATCGCGGAAATGATGCGGTAATTTTGGCAACGGAAAAAAAGGAAGGAATTTTGACGGCTGAACAGATAAAACTTTCTTTTGATTCGGTCGGCGGCAGAATGATTAACGAGGCGGTCAAGGAAGGTCAAGAGGTAAAATCCGGAGAACTTTTAATGGAAATTGATCCGACGGATACCGATTTGGCTATTGAAAAATTGAAAGCGCAAATTGCCGGATTGGATGCACAAATTAAATCGACTTCCGGCAACATGAATGTAAATCTTTTCAAAGCGTCAAATGACGAGCAACAATCTTTCCGGGAAATTGACAGCCAAAAGGCGGCAATAAATTCGGCGAAGGCGACTTTGCAAAATGCGGAAATTGATTACAACCGGAAAGTAAAATTGGTTGCGGACGGGGCAATAGCTCAATCGCAACTTGACGACGCAACAATGACTTTAAACGTTGCCCGCGCAAATTTGCAAACGCAGGAACAAATTTTACAAAGACTTCTTGCCGGAACACACGACAGCGGAAATACAAATTCGATAAATTTGCCGACCATCGCGCAGGAAAGGGCGGCAGTCAAAAATATTGAAAACGATGTTGCCGCACTTGTCGAGCAGAAAAAATCTTTGGAAGTTCAACTCAAAGAGTTGGAAGTTGCAAAATCCCGCCTGAAACTCTTTGCACCGGAGGACGGAAAAATTATAAACATTTTGCAAAAACGCGGCGAAATGATTTCTCCGAATGTTCCGGTGATTTTGCTTGAAACCAAAAGAATTTATTACGATATTTATGTTTCCGAAGAACAGGCGGTGAATTTGCATGAAGGTGACGAAATTATTTGCACGACCGTTGCCGGAAATAAAAAAGTTCCGGGAAAAATTCGCCTTTTGACACAGGCTCCCGGATTCGCCGATTTGAAACAGTCCAGAGAAAAAGGTCAGGCGGATTTGACGGCTTTTCAGGTAAGAATTTATATCGATCCTTCGGCGGACGTTTTGACGGGGCAGACCGTCGGCGCAGATTTTGATTGAGGTGGTCGTTGTGGGATTTTGGAACTCTTTCAACGACGAATTAAAATTTTTGACAAGCGGCAAGGGCATGCCTTACGAAAAAGTTTGCATAATGGTTGCGATGATTATCAGCGTAATTTTATCGGTTTTGCTTGCCGGAAATTTTTCAAAGGATGCGCCCGTTGCAATTATAGACTTGGACAACAGCCGATACAGCCGGGAACTTGCGACAAAAATTGATTCGTCCGAATATATGAAGGTCAAGGCGATAATAAATTCGCCGATGAATCCTGAAGAATTGTTTTATCGTGATGAAGTCGATGCGGTAATTTTTTTCCCGCGCGGACTTGAAAAAAATCGTTATACCGATTCCGCCGGGTCGATTGGAATTTTTTATGACAATTCAAATACCGCGCAGACCGCCGATATTAAAGAGGCAATGGCGGAATTGGTCGCGATTGACAATGCGATGAACTCCGGTCAAAGTTCTTCCGGACTTTCGTTAAATGCCCGAAATCTTTTCAATCCCGCCGGCTCGACTTCAAATACACAAACGCAGGGATTTTTGTTTTTCTTCGGATCAATGTTTTTCACTTTTGCCACAATCGGAATGATTCCCCGCCTTCGTTTGACGAAACAATACAACAAAATCATTCATGACGGAACTCCCTGGGATTTAATCGGAAGGATTTTGCCTTATTCACTTTTAATGGTAGTTTCGTTTTTTGTGGGACTTGCCGTTTTGAGAGTTTGGGGCGATTTGGTTTTTTCCGGGCGTGTTGTCGAATTTTTAATCATACAGATATTTTATGCAATAACGGTCGGAATGTTGAGCATACTTTTCGGCTGGACGGCACCGAATCCGGGAATTGCGGCAAGTCGAATGATTCTGTTCATACCGGGCGGATTTATTTTGGGCGGCGTAACTTCTCCGCTGTCACATTTATCTTCGTGGGTCGTGACTGTTTCGCACATTTTCCCGCTGACTTGGGAATTTCATTTCACGCGCGACATAATACAGCGCGGAGCAAGTTTGCCGGAAATAAGTTCGGAAATAGGCGCATTTTTCCTGTATATTGCGGTCGTTGCGATTTTGCTTTCGTTGAGATTTTATAAGAGTCGCCGGGAAATTGTCGGCACGGTCAAGGCGGAAACTATGGAACATTTGCAAAGTCCGGTGGAATCGGAGGCTTGGCAGGGAATTAAAATCAAAAATATTCTTGTCCCGACCGACGGATCCGGGCAGGCTTTTAAGGCACTTAATCATGCAATTCAACTTGCCGCAGTCTGTGAAGCGAAAATAACTTTGATGATGTGCATAAATATTGACAATGAAGTTGCCGCCTTTGAACAGGTCAGCGTCGGCGGATATATTCCCGGCGAACTCAATGCCGCCGCACATGAATTTTTGTCGGAACTCATGCTTGTGATTCCGCCCGGCATCCGGGTTAAAAATCGCGTGGAAATCGGAGATCCCGGCGAAACGATTTGCGATCTTTCCGCAACCGGCGAATATGATTTAATCGTCATGGGAAGTCGCGGTTTCGGCGGTTTTGTCGAAGGGACGGGCAGCGTTTCAAAATATGTTCTGAAAAATTCTTCCTGTCCCGTCGTTATTGTAAAAGGTATGCCGGACGATTGGGATAAAGAAAACCGTTACGTCGGTTATCGCACGGAATAACAAAGAAATATGTAAAATGAAAAATCCCGTTCCGTCATTGAGCGAGCCCATGAAAAGAAGTCTGTAAATTGACCTTTCATTATGGCAAGAAAAGAAAAGCCGCCGACAACCGTAATGACGGACGTCAAGAGAGAAATTATCCGGTGAAGTTGACAGGTTGAAGGATTTGCTCGGCGCAAAATCAAAAAAATTGCCGGATAAAAAATTTTTCCTCCGCAAGGGGGAATTTTTTCGTCGGTCTTTTCCAAAAAAAATTCCTCCAACTTAATCATTTTTCTACCCGTTTGTCGCGGTCATTCTCCACGTTCTCACACAAAACCGGCCGCATAAGCCCTTCGGACTTCTGCGGCTTCAAAATATCCGTTCAAAATCAAATTTTAATGCGTCTTTTTCAAATATTACAAATCCCCATACCAATAAGATGCGGTAGTTCCGCCGTCAATCAGGAAATCCGAGCCGCTGATAAATCATCGCTCCTTTTGAAATCTTCCCGCAAATTTTGCGCAAAACGGAATTTTCACTTTTTACCGTTCAAAATTGAAAGTTACTTCAGCTTCAAACATTCTTTTCCAGGGATAGGTCAATTTGAGATTTTCAAGCCGGCGACCGGCGGGCAAAGTCAAATTGTCCCGCGCAAAACGCAAAATTGATTCGTTGCCTTTAACTTCCGCTTCAGCCAATTTTTCGGCCTTGTTTTCATCATTCATCTGATAAAAGTAAGTTGCAATTTCCTGCCGGACATTTGCCTGATAACCCCAGTCGTCAAGATAGCGGGTAACGAGCAGAGAATTTTTTTCGTCCTCATTCATGAACTTTGTCAAAACTCCCGTGCCGATCAAAAATCCGGAAGAATTTGTCGCGGTATTCCAGCCGCCGTAAGCCGCAAATTTGAATTGAATATCTTCAGCCAAAACTTGATACATCAAAGAATTGTCCGCACCGTTTCCGAAAGCAATATCGACCAGACCGACTTTGTAATTTTTATCCAAACAATCTTTCAAAATCGGCATAAATTTCTTTATATCTTTCCGCATTTTGAAAGTATTTTTTACGGAGGCGGCATTGAGTGTTTTGCCGTTAATATTCGTGTTTACAGCCAAAACCAGATCGGCTTTTGCCGGTGAAGGGACGGGCATTCCGCCGACCGCAAAAGTTGCGGCATCAATCGACAAGCCGATTCTTTCGTTGCAATAATCCGGAACGGTATCCGCCCCCGCGCCTTCATTGTAAACGGCGGAAATAAAAGGCATTTCTCCCAAATCCTTGTTTATTGCGCGGGCAAGCATCAAAATTCCGAGTTCGTCCGCACCGGAAGTAACCAAAAATTTCCACTTTTCAAGTCCTTCGGCATAATTTTCCAAATGCCGGCTTTCCATATGAGTTTGTGAAAAAATCGCGCTGTCATCACAACCGAGCAGGAAATAATCAAATACGCCGGATCTTGTCAGGTCTGTAAAATATTCGTTTGCGGCATAATTTTTTTTGCGTCTGCCGAGCCAATCTTCCAAATATTCTTCCGGAATTTCTTTTTTGAGCCGGCGCATTTGCAATTTTTGACGATGCGAAATTTCGCCGACTTCCGCCCTGTCACAAAGAACGGTGTAATCAAAAATTTTTCCGCCGTAGTCTTTATAATATTCCGGCTCCGCGCTTGAGTAACTTCCGCTGCGCGGAGTTCTCATAATTGTGCCGAAAACATACAGAGGCAGTCGCGGAAAATCTTCACGGAACTTTTTAAAATTTTCCGCACGCGTCATAATTTCTCCCGGTTCAAGATCATGTTTTCTGGAGCCGACAAGACTTCCGTAAATCATCGCGTCGGAGGAAATTACCGCCGCATTTGCGCCGGGCGCATTTTCTTTAAGCCATTTCCAAAGTTCTTCCGGTTCGCCGTAATTTTCTTCGTTACCCAAAAATTCACCGGGCGGAACCAAAATTTCATATCCGAGCTTCTCCGCAACGTCAACCGTCTGACTCAAACATACCGGGCGATTGTCGATCGGTATATACAAAATTTTTTTACCTTCACCGACCGGATTTGCATTTGCCGAAACCGAAAAGAATGTAAGACACAAAAACAAAGCCGTCAAAAAAATTTGCTTGACCACAAAAATTTCACCTCAATTTGCAAGAAAAAACGCCGATTTCCCGCTACGATAAATATATATGGTCCATGTTCAAAAAACTTAATTTACACGCGCAAGGTTTCCAAGCCGATTTTTTTAACGACTTTGCAGGGATTGCCGACCGCCAAAACTCCCGCCGGAATATCGTCTTTTACCAGAGATTTTGCGCCGATGACCGAACCTTCGCCGATCTTGACTCCCGGCAAGACCGAAACGTCCGCACCGATCCAAACATTGTCGCCCAAAGTTATCGGCTTTGCCATTTCAAGACCTTCGCCGCGCTTGACCGCATCAAGCGGATGGAGTGCGGTATAAAATCCGCAATTCGGCCCGACGAAACATTTTTTTCCGAGATGAATTTCGGCGCAGTCCATGAAATAGACATTGTGATTTACGAAAGAACCCGCACCGATCCAAACGTGATAGCCGTAATCGACCATGAACGGGGACAAAATTTCGACAAGTTCCGCCTCGACATTCGGCAAAAGTTTGCGCAAAATGTTGCGCTTGCGGTTTAAATCTTTCGGACGGGTGTTGTTGTAATCAAAACAGAGTTCCTTTGCGAAAAGTCTTTCGCCGATAAGCTCGTTGTCGTAATTGGCGTTGTACCATTGTCCGGCAAGCATTTTGTCCTTTTCTTCCATAAAAATTTCATTCCTTTCAAAAAGCATTATGCAAACTTTTCAAGATCGTCCAAATTGGGGACGATAATTATATGCGTATTTTCGCCCGTTTTCTTCAAAATTTCAAGCATAATTTTTTCCGGGACGGTGACGCACCCGTGAGAATACCACCGGGCATAACTTCTGCAGTGAACAAAAATTCCGGAGCCTTTGCCGGGAATCGTCGGATTTATGTTAAAGCCGGTATTCATTCCGTATTTAAACTGATAGGTTCCGATAAGAGCGTCGCTTTTCTTTTTGAAATTGTCCGTTTCGATCCAAGTGTTGTAAGTTTCGTCCGGAACGCTTGAAAAATACGAACGCTTTGTAATTTGCCTGTATTCCGTTTTGGTGCCGGGATTTTCGGGAAATCCGAAAGAATAGAGAATGGGGAAACTTCCGATCGGCGTGGTCATGTCGCCCTCCCGGCGGTCAAGTTTAAAACCTTTTTGACCGTGACCGCTATAACTTTGCAATTCAAGTTCAAACTTGCCGGATTTTTTCGTCCACAAACTCAAATTGTCATCGACGACCAAAATTATTTGATTCGCTTTTTTCCCGGTATCCGAATTTTCCAAAATTGAAGAAATTTTTTCCGGATATTTTTCGACGACCGTTTTGGGACGGGCAATTATAAAAGGTTGTGTTCGCTCGTTTTGCGGAAGGCATGAATGATCGAACCACATGTAAAAAAATTTATGCGCATTTCCGATCGCGTAACCGTCTTGATTGTGATCTCCGGTATCGTAAGGGTCCGCAAAAATTAAAACGTCGTCAAGAGTATTTTCCGTTCCCAAAGTATCATAACCGATTATTACACGCCAATGACCGCCCCATTCGACATTTTCGATCATTATCGGGGTATGTTGTTCAAGGGTATCCGTCACAAAATTTTTAAATTCGTCGAAGTCCCCAAAAGGTTTTCTGTTTAAAGAATTTTCAACGTGCCAATCAATGCCTTCAAAAAACTTTGACATATCGGCGGTATTTGTTCCCACCGGATAAGGTTTTGCAGACATCCTTTTTGCCAAACTCATTTCGTCAAAATTTTTGTTGCCGTAAAAATACAGGACGGTCAAGCCCGCCGCCGGCCCGCAGGTGTATTCGGTTGACTGTTGATAAGTGGGATAATTTTTTAACAGCGTCAAATCTTTTGTCGGTGTCATGTTGTAAAAATCGTTTTCGGTGAAATACTTGGAATCTTTATGATTTATTTCTTCCGGTGCGGAAGATGCGCCTTCCGTTTTCGTGTCCAAATTTTCCGGATAAGGTATGACTTGTTCGCCGGCGGCAAAAGCCGTATTCATCGCAAAAAGTCCGGCGACAAGCGAAACAAAAAAATTCTCTTCATGTAAAAACACTCCTTCCAAAAATTTAAAAAGTACCGCCCAAATTTTCAAGCGTGTCGATAACGATAACGCAACCGGGTTTTACGGTACGCATAACGACAAGCATTTTTTCGCGGGGAACGGAAACACAGCCGCCCGTCCAAGGTTTAACCGAACCGAAACAGTGCATAAAGAGTGCGGAACCTTTGCCGGGAGTACATTCGGAATTGTACCCCATGTTCAAAATATAGGTGTAATGCGGATTGTAATCCGTTAAATGTTCGGAATCTTCCCGGTTAAAATTTTTCGGAGCCTCCCGAATATCGACAAGTTGATTGTATTTATAATTACCGTCGCCCGACCAATAATAATTTTCGTCAATCTGTTTGTAAGGGATAAGACAATCCGGATCCGGTGCAATTCCCAAAGCCGCATCGATTTTGAAAGTACCGACCGGAGTTTTGTTGTCGCCTTCACGAACTTTGCCGAGTCCGTTTTTTCCGATAAATCCGGGCGTTGTCATTATTTGATTCCAATCTCCGTCGGAATCTTTTTCATGCATTGAAATCCAAGCTGTTGTCTTTTCGCCGAGTCCGGCAACGACAATCATTTGTTCGGAATTTTTTGCCGCCGGCAATTTTGAAATCCAATCCGGTGAAGTACCCGCCGCTGCAAAATTTTGTACAAAGACGAAACTCATCACAAGCAGAAAAGTCATCAAAAAATTTTTCACAAGCATACATCCCTCTTTTACGAAATTAAACCCTGCCCGATTTTAGCAAAATTCTTGTCAAAATGCAAAAAATTCCTTTCCCCGTATCCTTCGATAATTTTTTTTTTGCAGGGGAATTGCAAAATTGGCAGAAAAAGGCAGGTCAAAAGTAAATCCGTTGTCTGCGGGTGTTTTTTGCCGGGAGGTGCAAAATTTGGATTATTTGATGGTCATATTGACGACGGTTGCCGTGATTTTCGGCGGGAAGGCGTTTTGGGATTGGAAGAAAAATCGAACGCCGCGCCTTGATTTGGACGAGATCGAAGAGGAGAGAGCGCAATATCTTCGGGAAAATTTTGAAAAGGCAATGAGTGATTTCAATTACCTTGAAGATGCAAAAAAATCCGTTGCCGACCGGGAACTTTCTTCGTATTTAAACGAAATGCAACGCACTGCAAAAAATCTTTTGACGAATTTGGAACGCAATCCGGACAGAATACCCGTTGCGTCAAAATTTATCGATTATTACCAGGATCGCGCCGTCAAAATTGTTAAGCAATACAAGGATTTGGAAGAAACCGAACTTTCGACCGAAAAAGTCCGCGACTTAAAAAATCGCATGAAGTCCATTCTTGCTTCATTGGATACGGCTTATCGGGAACAATTTGAAAATATTTTGAACGATCAAATTATTTCCGCAGATGCCGAACTCAAAGTCATGGAACAGCATTTGGATGCGGAAGGTATTCAACGCAGAACCGTTGACATCGGCAGACTTGACAACAACGGAAACGTAAAAATTGACACGGATCTTTTGGACAGACCGATTGACGATGAGGACACAAGTCATTTGAAAAATATGATTATGCCTCAACAAAAAAGGCGTAATTTTGAAGTCGATCCGTCGGACGACCGGGTTCCGGTGCGACGTCGTCGGCGGGAACAAACTCAAGAAATTTCTTCCGTATTCCCGGAAGAAGAACGTCCGCAAATAATCCGGCAAAAACTTACTCAATCCGCATTGGCTTTATTTTTGGGGTCGTTCGGTGCACACAAATTTTATCAGGGAAAAACAATTCAGGGGGTTCTCTATGCTCTGCTTTGTTGGACGACCTTGCCGACTTGGATAAGTTTTGTCGAGGGTATCCGGTATTTGTTTATGCCTGTTGACGATTTTTACAATCAGTATATAAAAAAGTGAGTACTTCACGGAAAAATCCGGTTGACGGTCGCGCCGGATTTTTTTATTATTACGTTTGCAATTTTGAAATGTGAGGAGAGAAAATTTTATGAACGAAAATATAAAAGACCCGGAAATTTTGGAAGGCGTGCTTGCCGAATTTTCAAAACTTGCGGCAATTCCCAGAAAATCCGGACACGAAGAAAGAATCGGAATGTTTCTTTTTAATTATCTCAAAGCATACAATCTTAAAGTCGAACGGGACAAAGTCGGAAACATTATCGCCGATTTTCCCGCCTCCGCCGGGTACGAAAATGCACCGCAAACAATTTTGCAGGCACACATGGACATGGTATGCGTTGCCCGTGACGGTTACGAGTTCGATCCTTTGACGGATCCGATAAAACTTGTCCGGACGGAAAAATTTTTGTCGGCCGAAGGTACGAGTTTGGGCGCGGATGACGGTATGGGGATTGCCGAAATTATTTACATTGTCAAAAATTTTGCACAAGGGAAATTTGAAAAAATTCCGCACGGAAAATTGAGATTGATTTTCACCGTCGCCGAAGAAACCGGAATGGACGGCGCAATAGAAATCGACAAAAAATATTTTTCCGATGCCCGCTGTCTTATAAATTGTGATTCGGAACATTTTGA
>CAJOPK010000131.1 GCA_905236255.1 uncultured Selenomonadaceae bacterium
GATAGTGTATTCAGAGCCCCAAACGTCATTGTCAATCGTGCCGGGAAGTCCGACAATCGGGATACCCGTTTCCTTGCTCAAAATGGACGCACCGCGCAAACTGCCGTCACCGCCGACGACGACCAAGCCCTGAATACCGCGATCGACAAGATTTTTGTAGCCGAGCATGCGACCTTCCGGAGTGGCAAAGCGTTTGCAACGAGCCGTCCCCAAAAAAGTGCCGCCGCGCTGAATAATATCGCTTACGTCTTTTGACTGCATTTCAAACATATCTTCATCAAGCATACCGTGATAGCCGCCGCGAATACCCCAAACTTTTACACCTTGATGAAGCGCGGTTCTGGTCACCGCACGAACCGCCGCATTCATTCCCGGACTGTCGCCGCCCGAGGTCATTACCGCAATACTTTTAAGCATAACCGAATCCTCCTCTGCCCGAATTACATAATCATCAAGCGACCTGACGGAACGCCGCAAAAAAATTTTGTTTATATTATCATAATGTACGGGATTTTTTCAATAAATATTTTTTTCGCAATCCGGCAGGAAAAATGTCAAACTTTATCGTAATTGCGGAACGTTCTTGTGATATTTTGTTCCGGGTACCGGTCAAAAAAATTACTCCGGGAGCGAAAAGGTCGATTTTGCCTCATATTGACAAATTTTAAGAAAAAGCTAACACATTTTTAACAATCGGCGGTATAATTCGACGAAAGAAAAAATTTTGAGGAGAGTGATTTAAATGAAGATGTCAAAATTAATCAAGATTGCGGCATCGGCATTTGCGATTGTCATAATGACCGTTGCGAGTGTTTTTGCGGCACCGGTCGGCGGCGCAGATTGGTCAACCGGCAGCATCAGAGTTATCGGCACCGGAATAGCTCCGCCGACTGCCGTCAGTGCGGCTCAAGCGAGAATGCTTGCGCGCAGAGCGGCCGTTGTCGATGCCCATCGGCAATTTGTGGAAATTATAAACGGAGTCAGGGTCACCGGCGATACAACCGTCGAAAATATGATGACCTCTTCGGATACCACACGCATACGGGTTGAAGGGATTGTAAAGGGCGCGCAGGTCATAAGAGAAAATAACCTTCCCGGCGGGGCTTATGAAGTCGAAATGGAAATTCCTCTTTTCGGCACATCCAATCCGCTTGCCGGCGCAATTCTCGAACGCCCGACGACTCAAGTTGCCTTCCCGGATCTCGTTCCGGAAGTCGCTCCGTCCGTTCCCGCATACGATGCGACAACTCCGATTAAAACCCGTCTTGAAGTGACGACAACAACCACGACCACCACAACGACAACAACCACCACGACAACCTCCGCAACCGCTTCGTCCGAAATTCCGGCACCGACGATTGCACCGGCAAAAAAAACCGTAACCCCGCCGGCAGGCGACGCGACTGCGCCGGGAACGCAAATTAAAACTCCGGCACCGGCAACAACGGTACCCGCCAAAACAGTAAAAAAACCGGTAAGCGATGCGACCGCGTCAAGAGCGGAACTTGAAACTCCGGCAGCGCGTCCGTCCGGTTCGTCCTCAAATTCTTCCGGCGGATCCGTTCTTCCGAGCCTTCCTTCGGTTCCGAGTGTAACTCCTTCGATTCCGAGCGTTACGCCCTCCGTACCGTCGGTAACTCCTTCCGTTCCTTCGGCTCCGAAAGCTCCGGAAATCACCGAGCCGCAACTTCCCAAAAATGCAAAGGCGATCGGCGGTTATACCGGTCTTATAATCGACTGTCGCGGACTGAATCTGCAGCCCGCAATGAGTCCGGTAATTACCAACGTAAAGGGCGACAAGATTTACGGGCACAAAAACCTTGATTACGACAAAGTTATCGAAAAAGGTATGGCAGGTTATCAGACCGGCACCGAAGGCGATCTCAGCCGCGCCGGATCAAATCCGCTTGTTTTGAAAGCCGTCCGCGTTGACGGAAACGGTGCCAATCCGGTTTTGAGCGTTGCCGATGCAAACCGCGTTTTGGTGGAAAATCAATCTTCCGGTTTCCTTGAAGAACTCAACGTCGTTTTCTTGAGATAACGGAAAACTTTTTCGGCACGGATAAATATAAAAAGTTCGGATGAATAAATCCGAACTTTTTTCGTGTTCAATCAAAAAAATTTTTGGAAAAAATCTTTACCTGCCGCTTTCCTGTCTTTGACGGAAGTTTTTCAAAATGCAAATCGGCGTTTTCTGTGACGCATTTCCGAAAGGATTGTCGATAAGCAAATTTGACGCAAGTTCCGCATTCATTCCGGGTGTGGCTCCGACAATTCGCGATCTCTTCAAATCGTTTACGTCGGCAATCATTGCGCCGAAACAACCGAGTCTTTCCTTCAAAGCCGCGCAGACTTTTTCCGGTTCTTCCGGCCCGTAAACAACGCATTTGTCAAAAGGCGGCATTGTACCGGTTACATCGTCAATCAAAGCCGCCTGACGACCGCCCCACTTGTAAAAAAGTCCGCGCTGACCGATAACTTTTCCCACAAATCCGGCGAACAGCGCAAAAGCCACGCGCCACTCCCCTTCCTTTTCCATAAGCGACTGCATACCGTGCGGAGTGGCAAGACTTCCGTAATCCGGAATAAATCTGCAACAAATCCGGGCAAGGCAACTTATTTTGAGTTCGTCCGGACGGACAATGTTTCCCTGCGTAATCGCCACGACACTTTCGGCAACCGTGATAACGTCATCCGGACCGATTTTGCCTTTCGTATATTTTTCGACGGCATCGACAATATCATCTTTCGGAGTCAATATTCTTGTCGGTACCGGAATTATTTCGACAGCCATCAAAAAGCCTCCTCAATCTTTAACAAGTTCCACGCCGACCAATACGGCGAGTTCTTCCGCAGTCAGGATAATTCTCGCAATGGAAAAATGCATCGGACTGCGCCCGACTTCGCGATAAATAAATTCAATCGGAAAATCGACCATGTGACTTACCGCCTCTTCCAATGTCATTCCCTTGCGTGCCGTCAAAGTCACTTTCGCAACCAAATTCACGCTTTCTTTGTGTTCCAAAACCAACGCCTCAAAATAATCGTCCTCACGGGGTTTTCCTTCTCTTTCGGCTTTTCCTCTGACGGCAATTCCGTCGTACTGCTCAAAAGGAAGTTGAGGTTTGACGTAAGCATCGACAATCATCGCGCTTTGAGTACCTTCGTTGCGAAATTCTATCGTCGTGGACAACGTCAAAGATTTTTCGTCCCGTTCCTCAATTTTAAAGGGCGTTCTGCTTTCCAATTTCGGAACAACTTTTTCGTATCTGCCTTTCCAATAATTCGTAACCGCCGCAAGTGCGACGATTAGTATAATTGCCAATCCTCCAACTGTAGACATCAAATTTACCTCCCAAGATTTATGCCGATCGTTCAAAATATGCATCAACGGATTATCTGAAATACTACCGGAAAAAAAATATTCGTCAATATTTTTTGAGATTATTTTCATCAAAATTCCGTCTTAACTTTAAACAAAAACAAAATCAACGCCGCAAGCGAAATAAATTCCGCATTTTGCCAAGATTTTTGACCGATGTATTTTATCGTTACATCATTTTTGCCGGCGGGAACGTCTGCATACATTACATGAAATTCTCCGGAAGAAAGATTTAAATTTTCGCCGGCGGAAGTTTTTGCAGCATAAACCGGATAGTAAAACAGAGGCAGACGAATTTTTGTCGGTTCCGGCGCGTTTGAAGTGAATTTGACGGTCATACCTTTTTTTTCAAAATTGCTTATAAATTCTTCCGTCCCTATAATGCCGAACGGACAAATTTTTTTTACGGCATTTGATAGTTCAATGTAAAACCATTCCGAATTTTGCGTCGAATGATTTTCATTCATAAACTTTAAGACCATTTCTCCAAAATCCGAATATGTGTAATCGTAAGACAAATACCCCTCTTGAATAATTTTATCGGAATCCTTTTCAATTCCCACAAAATCAATAATCGGGATATTTTTGTATTTTTCCGGCAAATTGTCAATGTTGATTGCGGCATTTCGGGCGTAAACCTCCGTTGTGGAATTTGCGTAAGTTTGTCTGAAGGATACGGTGAATGAAGAGTCCAAATCTTCAGCGACATTAAAATTTGTCGTAAAAATTATTATACAAAAAGCAACGATTGTGCTCCGTCCAAAATTAAGCCGCTCAAAAAATTCCGTCGCCGCAATTCCAAAAGAAATTGTCCATGCCAAAGTTGTATATACCAAAAATCTGTAAGCGAATTGGAATTTTGCGAAAAAATCTTCCAAAACCGGGAAATTTTCGACGAGCCGCCACGGAAAAATTTCAAGTGCCGTCAATGTAAAAAATATTCCCGTCAAAAGCATTGTGAAAAAAGTTTTGTCAAATTCGCCGTCTGTTTTTTTCATGAATTTTCTGCAGAGGACAAACACGGTTAAAATTGCCAACATCAACATAAAAAAAATTCCGGAAAAGCCTTCCAATTCCCAAAAAACTTTCGGTGACCAAAGCCATTTATTTAAAAATTCGTTGAAGTAAGATGAAACGTGTTTCATAAAAAAATCGTATTGATTGTAAAAACTGATGAAGGGTCCGTAAAACCAAATGTTGAGCAACGCCGTAAAAACTGCCGACTTAACAAACGCAAAAAATTTTTCCCGTTCAAAAAGTTTCCGGAAAGATACGAGAGTCAAAACGCTTGCCGCAATTATCAAAAGCAACGAACTCAAAATGTGAGATTGCAAAACTCCGGTAAATCCGAGTACGACAGAGATCCAATATTTCGGGGATTCGTTCAGCATAAGCCAAAGACTTATCAGGGCAAGCGGCATAAAAGCCAACGCCGAAAATTCACCGACGGCGGCTCTGGTTTGCAGATCGACCAATCTGTACAAATATCCGATATAAATTAAAGCAGTAATTCCGCCGGCTCTGTAAGATTGAAAAAACCGGGAAAAAATCCAAAGCCCGACAAAACCGGTGACAAAATTCATGAACAAGATGAAAATTTTGTAGCAGTCAAGCAAATCCGCACCGAAAATTCTAAAGACGGCGGGAACATACAAAAACAAATCCGGGTAAAAAAATCCGGCGGGGTAACCGTATCCGTTAAAAAAATCCCCGTAAATTTTTACCGGAAATTGTCCGCCGATCAATCCGTCGGCGATTCCCTCAATTCTGCACAGGTGAAAACGAATATCATGACCGTAAGGAAAATTCCCGACAATAAATTGCGCGCTTGATGCAAGGGAAAAAATCCCGACAATCACAAGCCAAAAAATTTTTTCGTTTTCATATTTCATTTTGTTCAAAAATTTTTTCACTCCAATTTTAATGATGGCGGATAACCTCAAAACGCCAAAGTTTTACTTTTTCTCGCGGGGAAATGTTGCCCTTCCGCCTTGCGATTGAAATTTGTTCTTCCACCGTGTCAATTCCGTCCAAATCCGGCAACAAAAGCCCGCGCTTGCCGTCACTTTCAACGATAACGCCGTATTTTTTTACGTCCAAATCCTCCGTCGAAAAAATTCTCTCCGGCTCCGTCAAAACATCAACACTGTACTCAATGTCGTCAAGTTCCGATTCTTCAACGGGAGAAAATCTCGGATCTCTCGAACAGGCGGAAATTGCATTTTGCAAAATTTCTTCCGCAACACTTCCGGTCGTCGGCATAATCGTCCCGATACAACCGCGAAGTTCCCCGTCTTTATGCAGACTGACGAAAGCACCGGCTTGACGGGCGGTCATTTCTTCCGGCAAATTTTTCGGAAGCTGCGCCGGCTTGTGAGTTTTTACGAAAGTTTCAAGACTGAAACGCGCCAATTTTACATAATCGTCCTCATGACTTTTTCTTTCCGCAGACTCTTTCTTTTTAAAGTCGGCAAGCAGATTCTCAAAATTTCTCGAATCGTTTCTGCCGGCAAATTCAAACCACAAAACTCCGTAACCCACTCCGAAAGTTCCTTCATACGATAAAAATTCGCTTTTGATTTCGGTTTTGTCGGCAGTCCCCGCCATAATCCAAAACGATCTCAAGCCACATTCTGCGGCACGATTGCACATTTTCGGATCCATTGTAAGCAATTTCAGAAAATCGCCGGTCTTTAAATTTTGGATGACTTCTTTGTCAAATTCCGGGCCTTCCGGGACAAAGCCGTAAGGACCGTCCTCTTTGAGTTTATGAGACAAATCACCGCTTGCAATCATCACAACGCGCCGATTCAATTTTTCCGCAGTCTTTTTGATAACCTCGCCAAATTTATAATGAACGGCGGCGGAAAGTCCGGACAAGCCGATTCTTACAAATTTTACTTTGTCGAAATTCAATCCGGCAAGCTCCAAAAATCGCAGGGGTATCATTGTGCCGTGATCCAAATCCGGATTTCTTTCTCCGATTTTTCCCGCCGGCAAATTTTCATTCATCGCCGCCTCGCTCAATTTTTGAGAAAAATCCGAATCATATTTTACCGTCAAAGAAACCTGCGGCGCGCGAAATTGTGACATATTTCCCTTTGCAAATTCGCCCGGCGAAATGTGGAAGTAATCGGAATACATTATCGAATGAGGACTTGTTATTATGATCGTTTCCGGATCAAGTTCGACAATTCTGCGCGAAATTTCTTTGTAAGCATCGGAAGTTGCGATAATTTTTTTCTCTTCTCCTTTTCCGACTTCCGGCAAAATTATCGGCGGATGGGGGACGACTGCCGCTGCAAGTATACCCATTTTACACATTTCCTTTCAAAAAAACTTTGTCGAAATATTTCTTCAATCCGGCGAAAAATCCTTTAAATATGAATGTCAAAACTCCCGTTCGACAAAATTTGCGAACGGGAGTTTTTTTATAAAGGGTGTCGGATTTTATGAGAAATATCAAAGGTTTTCTTTAATGAGTTTGAAAAGTTCGGAATCTTTTTTCGCGCCGGTGAAATTTTCAATCGCCGCATCCATTCCGTTTTCCTTAATATAAGTTTGAACTTCGACCGCTTCCGGATCGCCTTCAAAATCAAATTTCAAAGCGGCGGCAATTACCTTTGCCAATGCTTTGGGGGTTTTGCCGCGCTCCAAAAGTTGAGTTGCCGGAGAAACAAGACGATCCGCCGGTGAAAGTTTGCGCTTGGGACCTCTTGCAACACGGGTGACTTCATCGGACAAATGCGGATTTGAAAATCTTGCTTCGGCAGTTTCGACATATTTTTTGTGAAGGGCGGGATCAAATCCGTATTTGTCAATCAAAAGTTCGGAAGTTTCGCCCCAAACTTCACGGGCGGCATTGACAATTTCTTCGTCCTTCATTGCCGTCGAAATATCTTTGTAACCTTTTTGATACGCAAGGTAAGCAATCGACGCATGACCGGTGTTGACGGTGAAAAGTTTTCTTTCAATGTAAGCGTTGAGATTTTCGACGATTGTCATGCCTTTAATTTCCGGAATTTCGCCGACCATGCCTTTTTTGTCAACGTCCCATTCGGCGTACTCTTCAACTTTAACCAAAAGTTTTTCGTCATTTTTTTGTGCGGGAACAATTCTGTCAACCGCAGCGTCCGGGAAGCCGATAAGTTTTGAAACTTCGGCTTTTACGTCGTCGGCAAGATTTTCATAAACGAAATTTTTGAGAACGGTTGAGCCGCCGACCATGTTTTCGCAGGCAATTATATTGAGCGGAGTTTTGTTCGTCGTAATTCTTTTGGTCAAGCCTTTTGCAATATTCGGCGCGATAAATTTCAAAATGTTGGGGCCGATCGCCGTTGTCACAATATCCGCCTCAACAATCGCATCAAGGAGCGCGTCAAGATTTTCGTTGCTGTTGATTGCGCTGACGTTTTCGACTTGAAATTTATCGTCTTTGCCGAAAATCTGAACATTGTATTTGCCGAGATTGTTAATATCTTCAACAAGCGGCGCGGCAACATCAACGAAAGTTACATGATAACCGGCTTTGCTCAAAAGCAATCCGATAAATCCGCGTCCGATGTTTCCGGCTCCGAAATGTACTGCTTTTTTCATTTTCATAACCTCCAAATTCTTCAGGTTAAGAGGGAAAGAGGGATAGTAGGTTAAGAGGGAATTAGAGGGTAAGAGGTTATTAGTCTATTTCCCTTTTTCCCTTATTCCCTATTTCCCTTTTTCCCTTATTCCCTATTTCCCTGCTTTAGGGTCAACCTTTGGTGAACATATCATAGAGAACTTGCGGATCTTTGGTGGTGTAAGCCTCGTTAAGTGCTTCGTCATCATATTCGAGAGTAATCGTTGCAAGGTTCTGTATTATTACAAGGTGATCGTCGCCTTTGCCGGCAATACCCACAATCAAATGTGCGGTTTCATCGCCAAATTTTACGCCCTCCGGATATTGCATTACGACAATACCGGTTTTCATGACATATTCTTTGACGGCATTTTCGCCGTGCGGAATTGCAATACCTTTTCCGATATAGGTCGAAATATCGCGTTCGCGTGCAAGCATACCGTCAACATAAGGCTTTGCAACATAGCCGCTCTTTACCAAAAGTTCACCCGCCGCTTTAATGGCTTCTTCTTTTGATACCGATTTCAAACCGACTTTGACATTTTCTTTCAAAAGAACTCCTTCAGCCAAAGTTTGAGCGGGTTCTTCTTCAGCCGGTGCCGCAGCCGGAGCCGGTGCGCCGATATTTTTCAAACGTTCGCTGATAACGTCGTAAACATTGTTATTTGTAAAATCTTTAACGAAAATGTGTTCGGCTTGAGGAGAATCGTCTATTGCGCGCTGTGCAAGTTTTTCGTGAGATACCACAATCTGCGCGTCTTTCGGAATATTTCCTATTGCAAAGTTTTTGACGGTTATATTTGTAAAGCCGTCTTTGTGAAGTTTTTTGCGAAGAGCCGCCGCACCGAGTGCCGAACTTCCCATACCCGCGTCGCAAGCGTAAGCAATGAATTTAATGTCTTTGCCGGCAACTTCTTTTTCGCCGGAAGCCGCCATACCTTTTGAAGCCGCTTTCATTGACTGCATATTTGCCTGAGCAGCCGCAAGTCCGTCTTCATTTGCCGCATCAGCCGCCGCCGTCGCCTTGATAAAGATTGAAGATACCGCGAAACTTACCGCCGCCGCAACAACTATTGCCGCAACATTGGCGAAATATGCGCCCGGAGCCGTCATTGCCATTACCGCTATGAAGGAACCCGGAGCCGCCGGAGCCACCAGACCGCCGCCGAGAAGGGTCAAAGTGAAAACGCCGCTGATACCGCCCGCCATTACCGCCAAAATCAAGGTCGGTTTCATAAGGACATACGGGAAATAAATTTCATGAATACCGCCGAAGAAGTGAATGATAACCGCGCCCGGTGCGGAGGCTTTCGCATTTCCCACACCGAAAAGGCTGTAAGCGAGGAGAACTCCCAAGCCCGGTCCCGGATTGGCTTCGATAAGGAAAAATACCGATTTGCCGACTTCCTGAACCTGTTGCATACCGAGCGGGGTAAATACGCCGTGATTGATCGCATTGTTAAGGAAGAGGATTTTTGCCGGTTCGACAAGGATTGAAACCAAAGGCAGAAGTCCCGCTTCAACGATACCGCCGACCGCACTTCCCAAAGCACCGGTCAAACTTGCTACCATCGGGCCGACCGCCAAAATTGCGATTACCGCCAAAATGCCGCCGAGAATACCTGCGGAGAAATTGTTTACAAGCATTTCAAATCCGCCCGGAATCGAATCTTGAACCGCGTCGTCAAATTTCTTTATCACAACGCCGCCCAAAGGTCCCATAATCATTGCGCCCATGAACATCGGAATATCCGTACCTACGATAATTCCGCTTGTCGCAATGGCACCGACAACGCCGCCGCGATGACCGTAAACAACTTCACCGCCGGTAAATCCGATAAGCAACGGCAACAGCCATTTTGCCATGGGTCCGACAAGTTCCGCCAAAGTTTCATTCGGCAACCAGCCCGCCGGAATAAACAAGGCTGTAATGAATCCCCATGCAATGAACGCGCCGATATTCGGCATGACCATTGCGCTCAAGAAACGCCCGAGTTTTTGCATGGCCTCTTGCATTTTGAAAACCTCCCTTAAAACCTTAAAAAAAATTTTGTTCAAAAGTCCGTCAAGGCTTTCGCCTTATCTTTGTCCGGGATTTTAATCCGGCAATTTCAAAGTTGCAAGCCAAAGACCTTTTTACTTGTCCGGGTTGACCCGGACAAAATTCCGGATACGCATAAACTTGCGAATCGTTTGCAGGAAATAGCGAACTTTTGCAGAAAAGATTTTGCGTAGAATGCAATGAGGAGGAATTCACATGGCTATAAGTTTGCAGAAGGGACAAAAAGTTGACCTGACGAAAGGCAATCCCGGATTGAAAAAACTCTTGATCGGACTCGGTTGGGACGTGAACAAATATGACGGCGGTCATGATTTCGACTTGGACGCGGCGGCTTTTTTGCTCGGCGCGGACGGAAAAGTTACCGCCGATGAAGATTTTGTCTTTTACAACAACCTCAAACATAAATCCGGCGCGGTTCAACACATGGGCGACAATTTGACCGGCGAAGGCGAGGGCGACGACGAAGAAATCAAGGTCGATCTTTCAAAAGTCCCGGCGAATATCGACAAGATTGATTTTACCGTCACGATTTATGATGCGGAACAGCGCAAGCAGACTTTCGGTCATGTGGAAAATGCTTATATCCGCGTCGTCGATGACGAAACCGGAAAGGAATTGATCCGCTACGATTTGGGAGAAGATTTTTCAATCGAAACTGCGGTTGTCGTCGGCGAAATTTACCGTAACAAAGGCGAATGGAAATTTAACGCAATCGGCAGCGGCTGGAGCGGCGGACTTGCGGCACTCGGAAAAAATTATGGCGTAAATGTTTAACCGTCCGTCCGATATGACACAAAAAAATCCCGGAGCGCGTTTGTTCCGGGATTTTTGAATTTGTTTCAAACAATTTTTCAATCGAGAGCAATATACATCTTCATGGCATAACCGACCATTCCGCGATATTCGACTTTATAAAAGTCGTCCGAACCGTAGCCGAGATAAATAAGTCTTGCGCCGAGCGGCATTTGAGTTATTTCCGCGCCGTAAACGGAAGGCGAACGCCTCAAAGTTATCGATTCGCGACAATTTACGACCGTGCCGTATCTGATTGTGTTTGCCTGTTTTCCGGGCGAAAGATATTGAGCAAGCGCAAAACCGATCAATCCGTCATAATTGATTTTGTAAAATCCGTTGCCGACGTCGTCAATAAAACCGACGGCTTGACCGAGCGGAATTTGCGTTATTTCTCCCGCATAAACCGACGGAGCACGGCGAAGAGTTATCGACTCGCGGCAATTTACGACGTAATAAGTCGCGATAACATTATTTTCGGAAAGTTGCACAAATGACGATTCGGAAAATTTTTCTGCGGATACGGGTACGGTTAAAGTCAAAATCAAAATTGCGATCGTTGCAAAAAATTTTTTCATCATACCCTCCGAAATTTTATTTCATCGTGATCAAATTTTTGCCCGTCATCAATTCGGGAATTTCCATTCCGGCAAGTGTGAGCAAAGTCGGAGCAACGTCACAAAGTGCGCCGTCCTCAACTTTTGAAACTCTGTCGGAAACTACGATAATCGGAACCGGATTTGTCGTATGAGCCGTGAACGGTTCTTTCAATTCGTAATTATACATTTCGTCCGCATTTCCGTGATCCGCAATTATTATGACTTCACCGCCGACCTTCTTCATGCAGGCAACAAAAATTCCGACGCAGGTATCAACGGTTTCCACAGCTTTAACCGCAGCTTGCATTACGCCGGTATGACCGACCATGTCGCCGTTTGCAAAGTTCAGAATAATGAAATCATATTTTTCGGAAAGAATTGCCTCCGCAACTTTCAAAGTGACCGTCGGCGCACTCATTTCCGGCTTGAGATCGTAAGTGGCAACTTTCGGGGAAGGTACCAAAATTCTGTCCTCGCCCGAATAAGGCTCTTCAACGCCGCCGTTAAAGAAGAAAGTGACGTGTGCATATTTTTCGGTTTCCGCAATTCTGAGCTGAGTCAAACCGGCTTTGCTGATTGTTTCGCCGAGACCGTCAACTACACTTTCCGGCGGATATGCAACTTCAACATTCAAGCCTTCCTCATATTGTGCCATTGTGACAAACGGAATACCGGAAAGTTCTTCGACACGCGGGAAATTGTCAAAAGTTTTGTCGGTGAAGACGTGGGTCATTTCGCGACCGCGATCCGGACGGAAGTTGAAGAAAATAACGCCGTCACCTTTCTTAACGCCGGAATAATCTCCGACGACAACCGGAATTACAAATTCGTCGGTAACTTTCGCATCGTATGAAGCCTTAATCGCTTCGGCGGAACTTGCGGCTTTCGGAGCGTCCGCTTTTGCTATTGCGTCGTAAGCCTTTTGAACACGATCCCAGCGTTTATCTCTGTCCATCGCGTA
>CAJOPK010000132.1 GCA_905236255.1 uncultured Selenomonadaceae bacterium
GAAGTTGATTCGGGAATTTTTTCTTCCGAAACTTCTTCCGGGGTTGAAGTTGATTCGGGAATTTTTTCTTCCGAAACTTCTTCCGGGGTTGAAGTTGATTCGGGAATTTCTCCTTCCGAAACTTCTTCCGGGGTTGAAGTTGATTCGGGAATTTCTCCTTCCGAAATTTCTTCCGGCGTTGAAGTTGATTCGGAAATTTCTCCTTCCGAAACTTCTTCCGGGGTTGAAGTTGATTCTGGAATTTCTTCTTCCGAAATTTCTTCCGGCATTGAAGTTGATTCGGGAATTTCTTCTTCCGAAATTTCTTCCGGCGTTGAAGATTTTTCAATTTCGGCGATGTAAGCGGCTTTTACTTCCTCTTCAAATTCCGCCTGCGCCGCAATTTCCCTATTTATCAAAAATCTGTTAAAGATTGTCACGGTCATTGCCGCCGCCAAAATCAGCCCGCCGAGATCGACGAAATACATTTTTCCTATCTGAGGTGACAATCGCGCCGCCGCCAAATCAACCGCAACCGCCGACAACGCACACATCACAAGCGATCCGTAGCGAATTTTTAATCCCAATTTGTTTGCAACGCCGTGTACCAAAAATATTGTGACGATTAAGACACATACCACAACCGGAAAAAATGCCAAGTCAATCCCTCCGATTTTCCGAAAAGCCGGATCGGTTTCGACCGCCGCCCGGATTCATAATCCGGCAATTTCGACATACCGAAAAAAAATCCTGCAGAAAGTCAATTCCTTTTGTGCAGGATTTTCATATAAGTTGCAGAATTTTACCGAAAATTTTCATTTTGCAATTTATTTTCAGACGGAGGGATAGATTTTGAGATTGAGGAAAAAACCTCACACGGACGAAAAACTTAAAAATTTTTCGGACTTTGTCATTACCGACAAGATTGACGAAGAACGTCGGGGGCATTGGCGCGAAATTTTCGGCGATGATTCCGGCAAGGAACTCCGGGTTGAGTTGGGAACGGGCAAAGGCGATTTTATAACGTCACTTGCCGAAAAAAATCCGGACAAAAATTTTATCGGTCTTGAGGTCGAAGCGACCGTCGTTTTGGCGGCGGCAAGGAAAGTTGCCGAAAAAAAACTTTCAAATGTCCGGCTTGTCGTATTCGACATAAATGAAATTTCAAAAATTTTTGCGGAAAATGAAGTCGATATGCTTTACATAAATTTCTGCGATCCTTGGCCGAAAAAGCGTCACGCAAAACGCCGGCTTACTTACATAAAATTTTTGGAAATGTACCGGAAGATTTTGAAACCCGGCGGAAAAATTCAATTCAAGACGGACAATCGGGGACTGTTTGATTTTTCGCTGGAACAATTTGAACAAGCCGGTTTGAAAGTTCACGAATTGACTTTTGATCTTCATGCGGCGGAACCCGCCGAAAATATTCGCACGGAATACGAAAATAAATTTTCGGCTTTGGGCGTTCCGATAAATCGTTGTGTTGTTGAATTTTGACGGGCGGTGAAAAATTATGCCCGAAAATGTTGTCGTCGAAAAATCCGGCGGCGTAGAGAAAAAAAGATTTTGGAATAACGACATGGAAGCGATAATCGGCATTATGGTTGTTCTGCTGATTTTGGGGACGATAAATGTTTTCAGTTCGAGTTTCATTCTTGCGGAAGCCGAATTTGATACGCCGTACTTTTTCCTGAAACGTCACATAATAAATGTTTTCGTCGGGTTGGTCTGCTTTATAATTTGTTTCCGAGCAGATTATCACACCTGGCGAAAATATATGCCGTTTATTTTGGGATTTACTTTGCTGGCTTTGCTGTTGGTACTCTTGATAGGACCGAGCGTAAACGGTGCAAAACGCTGGTTGCCTTTGGGGGTGACTCAATTTCAGCCGGCGGAGGCGGCAAAGTTGGTGTCGATAATGCTTTCGGCATCTTATCTTTCGGCGCAGGTAAAATCCGGCAAGTCGATAAAATTTTTCACTCCGCAAATAGCAATAATCGGAGTAATTTCCCTGTTGACGGAATTGGAGCCGGACATGGGAACGGCATCGATAATTGCGGGAATACCGATAATTATGTTGATCGTTGCCGGTCTGCATCCTCAAAAAGTAATTCGCATGCTTACGGCGGTGGCGGTTTTGGTGACGGCAATGATTATATATCAGCCTTATCGTTTGGACAGATTGAAAGTAGCTTACGATCCCTGGTCTGACGCGCAAAACATGGGTTATCAAACCGTACAATCACTTTCCGCAATAGGATCGGGAGAATTGACCGGAATGGGTCTGGGGGTCGGCGTAAGCAAGTATGATTATTTGCCGGAAGCACACACGGATTTTGCCTTTGCGATTTTCTGTCAGGAAAACGGATTTTTGGGGGCAATATTTGTATTTTTGCTTTTTGCGGCGTTTGCGGTTTATGCGGCACGTGTGGCAAACAGGGCAAAAGACGAGTTCGGTCAACTTCTGTCCGTCGGAATAATGATTTTGGTTGCCGGGCAGGCGGTGGCAAATTTGCTTATGGTCGGCGGACTTTTCCCGGTGGTCGGAGTACCTCTGCCCTTCATAAGTTACGGCGGAACTTCACTGATGGTAACGATGGCAGCTGTGGGGATTTTGGTAAACATAGGCAAAAACGGAGAAGATCCGGAACAATCGACCTGAAAACACGGGCGTTTTACAAATTTTCCGGCGATCGGAATAAATAAACGCCGATTTTTAACTCCGAAATTACGGACAAGCGGCGCCGCCCCGGACGGGCGGCAGGTCGCGATTGACGCCGGGA
>CAJOPK010000133.1 GCA_905236255.1 uncultured Selenomonadaceae bacterium
AAATTTAACCAAATCCGGTTTGACAAAATTTTTTCTTATATCGAATTTATTGAGGGTATCCATCCAAAATTTACTTCCCGCGTCAAATTCTTCTTTTGAAATCTTCATGTCCTCCAAAATATAATCCGCATAATTTACCGGTTGACGAGAAAATTTTTTGCCTTTGTAACGTGAATTTAAATCGCCGGAAAAAAGCATAATTATCGACGTGCCGTCCATAATTGCGTGATAAAAGTCCATGAAAAAATATTTCGCCGTCGGAGTTTCAAAAATTTTTATTCTGTAAAGAGGTTGATTTATGATTTTATACGGTTGCATAAGATTTTTTTTGTTTTTTTCAAATTCTTCGTCGGAAATTTTTTCGACTTCAACCGGAATAATTTCCCCGTCAAAACGCTGACAAATATCATTTGTTTCCGGATGAAAAACCAAACGACAACGAAAAATATCATAAGCATTTAAAGTTTCGTTGACGGCTTCGGCGAGTCGATTTACATCAACTTCCGGCGAAAGTTTGAAATTGCTCATTGTCTGCCCTGTGTGAACGCTCCACTTTGCAAAAATCATATTGGAAACGCTCAAAGGCGAAAAAACTCGATTGGAAAACTTATCGCCGAAGTCGGGTGGTTGAAAAAAATCTGCACAATTCGTTTTGTGAACCGCAACTCTGCAATTCGTCAATCCAATTCTTCAACGATAATGTTTTGATTTGTGAAAACGCAAATATCCGCCGCAATGCTCAAAGACTCCTTTGCAATTTCCGCAGCGGTCATTTCGGTATGTGAAATAAGAGCGCGTCCCGCCGCCAGCGCATAAAATCCGCCGGAGCCTATTGCGGCAACGTCCCCGTCGGGCTCAATTACTTCACCGCCGCCGGAAAGCATCAAAATCGTATCTTTGTCGGCGACCAAAAGCAACGCCTCCAATTTGCGGAGAATTTTATCCGTGCGCCAATCCTTTGCAAGTGCGACCGCCGCCCGCTGCAAATGCCCGTGACATTCTTCCAATTTGCTCTCAAATTTTTCAAACAGAGTGAAAGCATCGGCAACAGATCCGGCAAAACCGGCAATCACTTTGTCGTGATAAAGACGACGAACTTTTTTTGCCGTCGATTTCATGATCGTATGTTCGCCGAAAGTAACCTGACCGTCACCGGCTATTGCGGTTTTTCCGTTTCGTTTGACCGCTACTATTGTTGTTGCATGAAATTCCATTTTATTCAACTCTCCTTTTTGTCTTCTGTCATGTCGTTTATCTTGTTCAAGGCTCTTTCGCCGTATTTCAATTTTCGATCGCTTTTTCTTACACGTTCGACAAAAGGCGGAAACAGTCCGAAATTTACATTCATCGGCTGAAAATTTTCCGGTGAGGCGGTCGCAATATATTCCGCAAGCGCGCCGCAAGCCGTTTCCGGCGGGAAAATCAAAGTTTCTTTTCCCTTTGCAAGCCGCGCCGCATTTATCCCGGCAACCAGCCCGGAAGATGCCGATTCGATATAACCTTCCACACCGGTCATTTGTCCGGCGAAAAAAATATTCGGATTGCTCTTAAGTTGGTAAGTCGATTTTAAAATTTTCGGCGAATTTATATAAGTGTTTCTGTGCATTACCCCGAAACGAACAAATTCCGCATTTTCCAATCCGGGAATCATTCGGAAAACTCTTTTCTGCTCGCCCCAAAGCAAATGAGTTTGAAAGCCGACCAAATTATACAAGGTCGCCGCCCGATTGTCCTGACGAAGTTGGACGACGGCAAAAGGCAATTCGCCGGTGTGCGGATTTTTTAAACCGACGGGTTTCATCGGTCCGTAACGCAAAGTATCCTCCCCGCGTGCCGCAATAACCTCAATCGGCAGACAACCTTCAAAAAAAGTCTCCCGCTCAAATTCGTGCAATTTCGTCTTTTCGGCGGCGACAAGTTCGTCGCGAAAAGCAAAATATTCTTCCCGATTCATGGGGCAATTTATGTAAGCGGTGTCGTCGCCGGGATTTTCGCCTTTTCCGTAACGGGACAACTTGTAAGCCTTGTCAAAATTTATCGACTCGAATGTAACAATGGGCGCCGCCGCATCATAAAAATAAAAGCCTTCGCCGCCGGTCAACTTTTGAATTTCTTCGGCAAGTTTTCCTTCAGTCAAAGGACCGGACGCAATTACGACAACATCGCCGGAATTTATTATTTCGTCAAGGTCGGTGACTTCCTCCGGAATAAATTCGACAACGGATTTTACTTTTTCGGTGACAAGCGCGGAAAATTCTTCCCTGTCAACGGCAAGCGCACCGCCCGCCGGAACTTTTGTTGCGTCCGCCGCCGAAATTATCAGGGAATCAAGCCGGCGCATTTCTTCCTTCAAAACTCCGATCGCATTTGCAAGACCCGCCGCCCGAAACGAATTGCTGCAGACAAGCTCCGCAAAATTTCCGGTTTTATGTGCCGGCGTAAGTTTTTCCGGGCGCATCTCGTGCAGGACAACTTTAACTCCGCGTTTTGCAATTTGCCAAGCCGCCTCACTGCCGGCAAGTCCCGCACCTATTACATGAACTTTTTTCAAATTTCAACCTCCGAATGTGGAAACGGTATTTTTAATATCTTATCGGTGAAAAAAATTTTTGAAGAAGCACTATGCAAGCTATGTAACAAATATGAACATTATTGCGCCGAAGAACAAAACAATGCTGAATCCGCGCAGGGCATTTTGTACGGCACGGTTATGTCTGCCGAAAAATGCGCCGATAAGCGGACGAATCAGATGCGAAAACAAAGACAGCGATATAAAGAATAAAGGCTTGTCCAAAGTTACGAAACTGTACATCAACATCAAAGCCGAAAGAGCAAGTCCGGCAACTTCCGCATGAGTCAATTTCCTGTAAAGTTCCGGATCGTAATCCGGGTCTTCGTCCGGGAAATTTTTTTTCGGCTTTTCTTCCGGCAGGGCACCGGGTTTTGTATCGAAATATTTGCTGTGAAAAACCGGGCGGCGCGTTTCGCCTTCCGGCAGAACCGAACGCATATTTACCCCGACCGAATTGAAAGGCTTTTCGTCGTGAAAATCCGAATCCGCTTCCTCAAAAATTTTTTTCTCCAATTCGTTTTCCGGCTCGATTTTTACTTCCGGAATTTTTTTCGGAGCGGGTGTTTCTGTTTTCGTTTCGACTTTCGCCGGAGATTTTTTCGGCTCGGGCGGAGAA
>CAJOPK010000134.1 GCA_905236255.1 uncultured Selenomonadaceae bacterium
AAATTTGATTCGGTCGAATTGCGGGACGGTGAAGCGTTGGTTGTTGCCGTTTACGACAAGAAATAATTTTTCCCGAACGGAAGGGGTGAGGAGATGAAAAAACTTTTTGCGGCGGGTAAAGAGTACGAAATAAACACTTTGAACATAAAGAAAATTTCCGGCGAAATTCCAAAAGGCGAATTTAACGAAAGTGATTTTGTTCTGATGGCGGAAGATTCTCACGGCATCGACCGGTGAAGTAATTTGGAGCAAAAGAGTTGTGGGAGTGAGCGAACAGGTCAATTTGAGTTTGGGAATAATAAGTATCGGCAGTCGCAAACTCAACAACAATTTTTATGCAAAGAGTATGGACAAGGCGGCACAGAAAATTGTGGAGGCTTTGCTTGAAGATATGAAGGAAAAAAAATTATTTGTAGATAAAAAAGAAAGATTTCGGTAACGGTTTGACAATGTTTGACTTTGAAATATATAATCAGTCCGAACTGTGAGCAATTTTGGGGAGGTTTTTTAAATGGAAAACGTAAACGGCGGTGCGGCGGAAGGACAAAATGCGGGCAGTGAAAAGTTGCGCCTTTTGATCAGCGACGATTCGCGTCTGCTCAGAAAAAAATTGCGCGAGGAACTTGAAAGACTTGATTGCGAGGTTGTCGAGGCGGCAAACGGAAAAGAGGCAATTATGCGCGATTTGGAGGACGAGCCGGACGGCGTAATTTTGGATATCGTCATGCCGGAAGTCGGCGGAATCGAAGCCCTGCAGGTTATTCGCGAAGTAAGCCCGGACGTTCCGATTGTAATGCTTTCGTCGGCGGGAACTCCTCAAAAACTCATGCAGACTTTGAAAATGGGTGCAATCGACTTCATTCAGAAACCCTACACAAAAGAACAGATTGAAAAAGCAGTCGCCAGAATAAGAAAAGCAAAAGAAAAACGATTGAAGAAGAAAGCGGAGGAAGCCGTCGAAGGTGGGGAGTTTGACCAATGAAAAGCCATGACTTTGGTCAGTTTCTTTTTAATTCTTCAATTTTCAATGAAATACAGCTTTTGAGAATCATAAAGATTTCAAAAAATTCGGAGCCGATTTTGGCAACGGAAGCTCTTTTTTTGCGTCTTGTATCCGAAAAAGAATTGACGGAAGTTTTTCGGCGCATGATCCGGGAGTATCCGGATTTTCCGAAAATTATTTTCAATCCCGATTATCGCAAGCAACGCCCGGAATTTGTCGAAAAATTTAATGAAAAAATCCTTGCACTCATTACCCCGCGCATGGCAAAACGCGCCGCCGAATTGAAGGAAGGGCGTTCGCTGTGGTTGGCGCAGGGACTTGTTGACAACGGGCTGGCGAATTTTGCAAAACTCAATCGGATTTTGGAAAAATATCAAAAGTTGGAAATTCCGCCCTTTGAAGAATCTTTTGCCGCATATTATAATTTTTTGCGCGGCACGGACAAGCCGGATTATCCTTTGGCTTTGGACGTTGCGACGGCTTTAAACGATTTTCTTTCCGAAACTTTCGGCACTTCGATAATTTTGTTGCCGCCGGAAATTTCCGGGAAAGAAAATTTGTTCGGCGCAAGCGTAAAAATTAAGGGAAAAATGCCGGTCGTCGTCGGGATACTTGCCGACAAAAAAACTTTTTTCCGGGCGGCGGCAAGATACAACAATTTGATTGAGGACGAATGTTTGGAAGACGCTTTCGATGTGATGTCCGAATTGTTAAATGTTTTTACCGGGCATTTCACAATAAAAATGGCGGCGGCATTGGGACTCGAACAGGAACCGGAACCGCCGCGTTTCGGACAAGCGGAACAACGCCCGGAATTTTTGAGATTGTTTTCGGATTTCGGAAATTTTTACGTTTACGTCGGAAGAGCGGAAATTTTTGATTGATGCTTTGGATACGACAAAAAACTTCTTTCCGGTTGCGGAAGGAAGTTTTTTGGGTTGACAAAAGATTATTCGTCAACCGTCGGACAATGCGTCATCGTATGTTGTGAATTTATTTTTTGTATGCACCGTAACGGTAATAAGTACTCCGTTCGCGTTCATATTCGCGCTCGGCTTCCGCATCCAATTTTTGGATTGTTGACATTCCTTTTTTTTCTTTTATTCGTATGTTCATTGCTTCCGCAACTTTTTTTGTTTCGCGCCGTAAATTTGCAAGACAATCGGAACAATACGTTCCCTTGTTTATGGGTCTGCCGCAATTTACGCAGGGATAAAAGAAATCTCCGCTTTGAGTGATATTTGCAAAAAGACCTTCGTTCAGCATACGTTTCAGCATTTTGTCGCTCGCGCCGGTCTGTTCCATAACCTCCCTCATTGAAATATTCGGATTGTCGCGAACGAACTGAATTATTTCGGTTTCTTTTTCTTTTTCCGCAATCATGCAATCCCGGCAAAGTTTTTCGTTTCTTACCGGTGAAAAGACTTTACCGCATTTTGCACAATTTTTGAGTTTTCCCTTAAAGGCAAGAGCCATTGCCTTGTCACCTCTCACTGACAAAAAACTTATCAATATCTTTGATCAATTTTCGATAATTTTTTTTTTAGTATAGCAAAGAAATTTTTTCATTTCAAGTTTTCCGTCTTTTATGTACTTTATCGAAAAAAGTCAATTTTCAAAATCGAAAAGTTTTTTGCCGAATTTTGCCGCACGAATTTTCAAAAATTCCCGCGCACTTTCATGTGTCGTAACTTCCCGGATAAAA
The DNA here is from genome assembly GCA_905236255.1 of uncultured Selenomonadaceae bacterium. Lineage (GTDB taxonomy): Bacteria > Bacillota > Negativicutes > Selenomonadales > Selenomonadaceae > Quinella. The sequence continues at coordinate 2,709 of CAJOPK010000134.1, forward strand.
TCGGAAAGATAATCGTCAAAAATATTTTCGCGCCGGCAAAGTTCAATCATTTCGACAAAATTTTTTTCCGCATCAATTTCGTACTCTATCCGGTGAATCAGCCGCGAAAGTTTTGCGCGAATTTCCGGAGTGTAAAATTCTTTGAGAGCCGCAACTTCCGCCGTACACTTTCGGGCTTTGACCAGCCAAACTTCCGTACTCAAATCGTCGCTGAAATTTTCAAATCCGAAATTTACCCATTCTTCAATTTTCGGATTTTCAACTTGCCCGTCCGGCAAAAATCGAATTTCTTTGTAAATTGCGTCGTCCAAAAGTTTTACGACGTTTTCTTTTGCCCAAAGTTTTGATTCGCCGGCGGAAAATTTACCGGACTTCAAATTCTCCAAAATCTCCACAAAACGCACGTTGAAAAATTGCGTAACCATGTAACCGGAATCTTTCAAAAGATGATTTATTTCAAGCAAGGTTATGTAACAGTCCGGCGCAAAAGTCAGACAGTCTTTTGCCAAAATCACGTCAAAACATTTCGCCTCGGTCGGAAGATCGCCGCGTGTATAATCACCGCTCATAAAATCGACTTTCAAATTTTTGCAAAGTTCTTTGACTTTCGGATTGTTTTCGGCAGTCATAAAGGCAATTCGCGCGGCGGGAAAAATTTTTCGCAAGTCCGGCAAAATTTCCGCAGACTCAATCAACAAGACTATTGCATCGGCGGAAAAATTGGTGCCGCAAATTTTAAAATTCCC
>CAJOPK010000135.1 GCA_905236255.1 uncultured Selenomonadaceae bacterium
AACATTTTCAATAAAAATTGTGAAATCTTCCAGACGCCCGACACCTTCGCCGCCGGAACCAAGTCCTAAAATTTCCACTTCATAAACTTTATTCACTTCAACAGGTTGCATAAAAATCATCTCCATAAATTAAAAAAAGCTCTGTCAAAAATTTTTGCAAAGCTTTTTAATAAGCAATAAGACTTTTCGATTTTCACTTGCCACTTTCCACTTTAACGTTGTCGCCGTAAATCGTTTTCCAATCGTTTTTCATTGAAATCGAAAGCCAGCCGTTGTCGTCGGCAAGTTTTTTGCATTTCGCCGCCTTTGCCTCATTTCCGAGTTCTCTTTCCAAATCGTCGCAAAGAACCATAAACGCAAGACCTTTATATTTGTTGTCGTTAATTGCGTAATTGAGCATGCTTGAATCGCTGCCGGAATTTCCGAAAGCCAAAACCGGTTGCTTGCCGATCTCCGTCGAAATTGCGGAAACTTTATTCATGTTCAAATCTTTGATGACAAATTGACCGCGAACAAGTTTGTCGCCTTTTTTGAAAAGATAATTCAAGCCGTCGGTATCTCCCTGCCCGGTCGCCAAAACTTGAGCGTCGGTGCCTATTACTTGCGAAGGCTTGATCTTAAACAAATCGCAAGCCGCCACTCTCAAAAATTCGCGATCGCTTCCGCTGACAAAGTAAACCGTGAAATCATTTGCCTGCAAATATTTTACAATTTCGACCATCGGAGCATAAAAAGATTCGCCCCATTTCAAGTTGCTTAGTCCTTCAACCGGAGTATCCAAAAATTTTTTCGTATAATCGGCGTATTCTTCCGGAGTCATTCCCGCAAAAACCGACTCCTGCGATTGAGCCTCTTTGAGCATTGAATCGGAAGGGAATTTGCCGTTATTGCGGATTGTATCTTCGACCATTTTTGCATAATCCGCATCGGCTTGCGAAGGCGTGTAATTTTTGTCGTAAAGAGCGCGCTGCAAATACATCATCCACTCCGCATAATAAGGCGCGGTTTCACAAATTAAAGTCCCGTCAACATCAAAGACCGCAAGTCTGTCCTCAACCGGAATAAAATTTTTGCTTGACTTGTTCGTAACGTCTTTTACATAAGCGACAAGTTTTTGTTTCGCGTCGGCATCTTTCGTCCAATATTTGAAATTTCCGGACTTTGAAACTTTGATCTGCGAAATTTCCTGCGTCGACATTGCCGAAGTCGTATCGGGATTTACTCCGAGTGCAATCATTCCCGCCAAAACGGCATAAGCAATTTTTTTGAATTTCATTTAAACCTCTCCTTTTTGATGGTTGGCGACCGGCGAAATTAACTTTTCACCTTTTCACCTTAACATTGTCACCGTAAATTGTTTTGAAATCGTTCTTCATTGAAACCGGAACCCATCCGTTTTCGTCGGCGGCTTTTTTCATTTTTTCCGCACTTGAAATTTTTCCGAACTCCCTTTCGGTATCGTCACAAAGCAAAACGAAAATTTCCGTCTTGTATTTTTCATTCAACCGGGTGTAGGCAAACATTCCGAAATCTCCGCCGGAATTTCCGAAAGCAATTACCGGTTTTTTGCCTATTTCGCGTTCCATCAAATTTACCTTTGCCATGTTGATATTTTTGCTGACGAAACCGCCGCGAACAATTTTATCTTTTCCGGTGTAAACGTAGTCCATTCCGTCCGTGTCGCCTTGATTTTCGGCAACGTAATTATAATCCGTTCCGATTATGTTGTCACCGTCAACTTCAATAACTTCAGCCAAAATTCTTGCATATTGCCGTTCTGCTCCGGATATGAGAAAAATTTTAAAATCATTTGCCTTCAAATAAGAAACGACCTCAACCATAGGCAAGTAAAAAATTTCTCCAGTTTTTAAATTCTCAAAACCTTCAACCGGAGTTTCAAAATAATTTCGCGTATAATCGGCGTATTCGTCCGGAGTCATTCCTCCAAAGACAGAGGCATTTGAGATACAATGTTTACGACGAACTTCATTTGTCATTTTCCGGTTGTCAATCGCATTTTTAACGGCGAGTGCATTTTCTCTGTCAATTTCGGAGGCGGTATAATTCGGATCTTCAAGCGCGCGGTGAATAAACATCATAAAATCTAAAGCAAACGGAGCCGTTTCACATACCAGCGTGCCGTCAATGTCAAAAACCGCAATCCTGTCTTTGACCGGAATAAAATTCTTGCTTCCCTTGTTTGTAACATCTTTGACATAAGCAACAAGTTTTTGCC
>CAJOPK010000136.1 GCA_905236255.1 uncultured Selenomonadaceae bacterium
CTGACGAGAAAAGACGAACCGGAGCATAAAGGAAAATAATAAATTTGTTAATGAATTTTAATATTTTTATCGTTTTTCATAACATTTTTCTTGATAAAGATATTATTTTTTGGGAGGATTTTTTGGATGGGAATGAATATGAGCGAAAAAATTTTCGCAAGACACGCGGGACTTGAAAAAGTCGTTCCCGGTCAGCTTGTCGTTTGTCCTTTGGATATGGTTTTGGCAAACGACGTAACCGGACCGCCTTCGATTAAAGAATTTGAAAAAATCGGCAAACCGGTTTTCGATCCGGAAAAAATTGCACTTATCCCGGATCATTTTCAACCGGCAAAAGATATTAAAAGTGCCGACCTTGCAAAAATTATGCGCGACTTTGCACGCAAAAATAAAATCAAGCATTACTATGAAGCCGGACGCGTCGGAATTGAGCATGTAATTTTGCCTGAGTTCGGAATTGTCGGGCCGGGAATGTTGACGATCGGCGCGGATTCTCACACCTGCACTTACGGCGCATTGAACGGATTTTCAACCGGCGTGGGTACCACCGATCTTGCCGTCGGAATGGCAACCGGAAAAGCTTGGTTTAAAGTTCCGGAAGTCGTTCGGGTAATTTTAACCGGAAAGAAACCGGAAAATATTTGCGGCAAAGACGTTATCCTGACTTTGATAGGAAAAATCGGAGTTGACGGCGCACTTTACAAGTCAATCGAATTTGGCGGCGAGGGTGTTAAATCTCTTACAATGACCGACCGTCTCACAATTTCAAACATGGCTATTGAAGCCGGCGGCAAGGCGGGAGTTTTCCCCTTTGACGAAATTACGAAGGCTTATGTTGAAGGCAGAGTTGAAAAGCCTTACGAGCCGGTTGCTCCGGACGACGATGCAAATTATTCCGAAACAATCGAAATAAATTTGAGCGAATTGAAACCGGTCGTCGCTTTCCCGCATTTGCCGGAAAATGTAAAGACTGTGGAAGAATCCGGCGAAATTAAAATAGATCAGGTTGTTATCGGTTCCTGCACAAACGGCAGACTTGAAGATTTGGAAATTGCGGCAAACATTCTGCGCGGCAAAAAGATTAACGAAAATGTTCGTTGCATTGTCATTCCGGGCAGTCAGGCAATTTACAAAGAGGCAATTAAGCGCGGCTGGGTTGATGTTTTCATTGATGCGGGTTGCGTCGTAAGTACTCCGACCTGCGGTCCTTGTCTCGGCGGTTACATGGGAATTTTGAGTGCCGGCGAGCGTTGCGTTTCCACCACCAACAGAAATTTCATCGGTCGCATGGGGCATACCGAAAGCGAAGTTTATTTGGCGGGACCTTTTGTTGCGGCGGCATCGGCAATCTTGGGAAAAATTGCAACTCCGGAAGAATTGTAATTTAAATGTTCAAGACAGAATTTTTTAAAATACCGTCAGTTAAAAATCCCGTGAAAGAATTTCTCGATTCACTTGACAAGAAAATGAAAGTCAAAGTATTGAAAAATATTGTCTCTTTGTTGAAAACTTATATAAATCTTGACGGAAAGGCACGTCAAATTTTGACGGATACGGCTTTTTCGCTCGGTAATCGCTCGGTTTCGTCATATTGAAAAATTTGGGAGGGAAATAAATGAAAGTTGAAGGAAAAGTTTGGCGTTACGGTGACAATATCGACACCGATGTTATAATTCCGGCGCGATATTTGAACACTTTCGATCCGGCGGAATTGGCAAAACATTGCATGGTTGATATTGACGAAAATTTTGCCGTCAACGTGAAAGCCGGCGATATTATGGTCGGCGGGAAAAATTTCGGTTGCGGATCAAGTCGCGAACACGCGCCGGTTGCAATTAAAGCGTCCGGTATCCCGGTAGTCGTTGCGGCAAGTTTTGCACGGATTTTTTATCGCAACGGAATCAATATAGGTCTGCCGCTTTTGGAGATCGGCGACGATGTGGAAAAAATCCATGCCGATGACGTTTTGAAAATCGACACTTCGACCGGCACAATCGAAAATCTTACGACAGGCGACACTTTCAAGGCTCAACCTTTGCCGGGATTTGTTCAGGATATTTCAAAAGCCGGCGGTCTGATTAACTACATTAAAGAACACGGCACACTCGGCTGAGGAGACATAGAACAGTTGAAGAAAAGTTATAAAAACTCGTAATTGATAAATTTCCAAAAAATAAAAAGTTGGCGGTGAAGGCAATGATGAAG
>CAJOPK010000137.1 GCA_905236255.1 uncultured Selenomonadaceae bacterium
TAAGATCAAATCCTGAAGAACTTGACGCATTAAAAACTTCAATGCCCGTGTAATTGTCTTCATTACTCGCCCAAATTTCCGCAGCAACCGGAATTACAAGCGTATCGATTCCCGTGCCGCCGACATAGCTTTTATCGCTGCCGGTGTATGTATACATTCTTGCACTTGAAGATGATGAAGAACTCGACGAAGAAGAATCGGACGATGAAATTGTCGAAGATGAAGAACTTGATGAACCTGAAGAATTATTATTGTTTGAGGTTGATTCCGAAGAACTTGATGAAGATGATGAAGAACCGGACGACGAACTTGATGAAGAAGTTGAAACGGTTATTGCCGTATTCGGATTGCGATCGTTTGCCGCCTGATAAGCCAAATATCTCAAAAGCATATAACCCGCCGCATAAGCATTTGTATTTGCGGCACTTGAATTAAGTACGCTTTTTAAAGTCGAAGAACTTTTTGCAAGCGAAACTATATTGTCATAGCGTTTGTCGTCAATTCCGTGAACAAGTTCCGCAATACCTTCCGCAAATCCCGACGGCAAATCCGTAAAATAATCTATATTCGCCGCCATAACCGCGTGAATAAGTTCATGCGCGATTGTTCTGTCAAGATAAAGCGTCGAATTGTCGGAAACGCCGTTCGGATCGTTTGCGGCGGCAATCCCGTCGTAATAGTAAGTATTTATCTGAAGTTTGATTGTTGTGGTTTTCTGCCCGTAATTTGTCGAAGTAACCGCAAGTTTCCCGTCCGCACTGCTGTAAAAACTTACGGTCATTGTTCTTGCGGTCGTTCCCGATTCCCTGAAATTTATTCCGAAAGAATCATTTGCAAGCGTCAAGCCTTCGTCAATCCACCAGGTATAGAGTGCGCCGACAATCCACTTTTGATCATCGGAAAGGGAACTTTGATCCGGAACCGTCACCCGGAGTCCCTGCACCGCAAAAGTTGTGGAAGAGGGATAAGTCCAATCTCCGTTTTCCGGAACGATACTGTCTTTTGTTTTGACGGTGCCGCCGCCGGCATCGGATCCGGTAATTGCGCCGGTATCGTCATTGTCCAAAATTATTCCGCATTGTTGACGCAAAAACGAATCATAATCTCCATTATAAGCCGCGCAGTCCGTGACCATTGTGTCAATCACATTTTGCCAACTCGTAAAATTTGAAACGGAAGTAACCGCCTCCGAAAGTGCCGTCGTCGATCTTGAAGTCGTGGAATCGAGAACACTCATAAAATTTTTTATAATCGTTTGTGCGGATGCCATAGAAATTTTCCTCCCTTCGGTGATTAGAATCTTATATCACAAATAATTTAAGCGTGCAAGTTTTTTGCGTAATAAGCACCAAAATACCGAACTTTAAACATGACAAAAAACTTGACGTGCGGGATTAATTTTGATACCGGAAATGTTGCAAAAATATCGGTACACATTTATAATAATAAAAAATTAAGCGGAAACGAAAGATTTGGTCATTATGACAACCAAAAAATTCCGGGAAGGTAAAAACTTCGGATAAATTTCGGACCGGTTTTGTCCGGGTGTTGTCGATATTACAATTTTGAGGGGTAATCTTATGGAGAAAAAGGTAATTTTTAAGGGAGCCGGCGTGGCGATCGTTACGCCTTTTGACGGAAATGAAATCAATTTTTCGGAGTTCGGCAGAATTATTGACGATCAGATTAAAAATGAAACCGACGCAATAATCGTGACCGGAACAACCGGCGAGGCTGCCACAATGAACGACGAAGAGCATCGCGCCGCAATAAAATTTGCCGTCGAACACGTCAACAAGCGTATTCCTGTCATCGCCGGAACGGGATCCAATGATACGGCTTACGCAATTTCACTTTCAAAATTTGCTCAAGAGGTCGGCGCGGACGGACTTTTGCTTGTCACGCCTTACTATAACAAATGCACACAGCGCGGACTTGTCGATCACTATAAAAAAATTGCGGACAGCGTAGACCTTCCGATAATTTTGTACGACGTGCCTTCCCGAACCGGAGTGGCAATAAAAGTCGATACTTACGTCGAACTTGCCCGGCATCCCAACATTGTCGCGGTTAAAGAGGCGAACGGAAATTTGTCGGAAATTTTAAGATTGCGCAAGGTCTGCGGGGACAGTCTTCGGGTTTATTCCGGCAATGACGATCAGATTGTCCCGATCCTTTCAATCGGCGGCATCGGTGTAATTTCCGTCCTTTCAAATGTTGCGCCCAAAGAAACGCACATGATCTGCCAAAATTATTTTGACGGTAAGGTTGAAGAGGCGGCAAAAATGCAGATTGATTATTCGGATTTGATTGACGCGCTTTTCTGTGAAGTCAATCCGATTCCGGTAAAGGTCGCAATGCGCATGATGGGTTACAATGTCGGACATCTGCGTATGCCGCTGTGCGAACCGGAACCGGAGCATATGCGCCAAATTAAAACCGCCATGAAAAAACACAATTTGATACATTCGGAGGGAATTTGAAATGAAAAAACTTCTTGCTCTTTTTACTCTTGCGATAATGATTTTGACCTCAACGGCGGCATTTGCCGCTTCAAAGGAAACGCTTGAGGAAGGCGCGGATTTGAAAGCAATCAAGCGTCTTGCGATAGCCCTGCCCATGCATTACAAGACGGTTGAAACCGAACCGACGGTTGAAGAATTTACCGAAATTATTTACATAGGCTCAAAATCCTCCCGCTGTTATGTAATTCCCTATTCGGAAATGGCGACGAATATAAAAAAGACTTCCGGCGTTGACATTAAAACTTTGAAAACTCTCGACGCGATGAAGGCTTTTCAGAAAGATGTCGGGAAGTTTGCGGACGCCTATCTTCTCGTGACCACCGCCAACAATTCATCAAAACCTCAATTTTTCTTTGAAATTTACAACACGGACGGAAAATTGATGTATGTCTACACGGTGCAGAGCGGCGATTACGGCAAAAATTCAAAAGATTATCAGAAGGCTTGCGAAGATTTTTTCAAGAAACTTGACAACGCGATCGAAAAAGGCGTAAAAGAGCCGGACAAAGATAAAAACAAACTCATGTCAATGAGCGATCAATAATTTTCCGCATTAAAGACGAAAATAAGGCAATATAAAAACCCCTCACCGGGAACGGAGAGGGGGTAATTATTTTTTGAAGAAAGTGGCAGGGGCAGAAGGACTTGAACCCTCAACCTGCGGTTTTGGAGACCGCTGCTCTGCCAATTGAGCCA
>CAJOPK010000138.1 GCA_905236255.1 uncultured Selenomonadaceae bacterium
ATCTTTATCGACGTTTAAAGTCCCGTCGCGATCAAAAAAGACCGCGGAAATTTTTTCGGTCATATTTCTTTCCTTTCAAGCGAATAGAGATTTTCGGCGTTGGCGGTTGTATATTCCGAAACTTTTTCCAAAGTTTCGCCGCGAATTTCGGCAATTTTTTCGGCAACGTTTACAACGAAAGCAGGTTCGTTTCTTTTGCCGCGATTCGGAACCGGTGCAAGATAAGGCGCATCCGTTTCAATCAAAAGCATTTCGGACGGAGCGGCTTTTACAATGTCCGGAAGTTTTGCGGAATTTTTGAAAGTCAGAGGTCCGTCAACGCCCGTAAACCAACCGAGTTTCCAAATTTCTTTTGCAATTTCCAAACTTCCGGAAAAACAATGCAAAACTCCCCGCAATCCTTTTGCTTCCGTTTTTAAAATTTGCAAAGTGTCGCCGTGTGCTTCCCTGTCATGAACGCAGACCGGCAGATTTAATTGCCTTGCAAGATCAAGCTGAGCAATAAAAACCTTTTTCTGAAGTTCTCTGCCTTCTGCGGATTTTTCCCAATGATAATCCAGACCGATTTCACCGATCGCAACAATTTTCGGATTTTTGGCAAGTTCGGCAAGTTTGTCGCAAGTTTCCGAATCAAAATCTTGAACTTCCTCCGGATGAATACCGACACCGGCGTAAAGTTCGGAAAATTTTTCGGCAAGTTCGACTGTTTCTTGAGAATCTTTCAAAGTACCTCCGAAATTTATAATTCTCCCCACTCCGGAATTTTTTGCCCGTTCGATAACTTCAATCAAATCTTCCGAAAATTGTTCGTCGGTCAGGTGGCAGTGAGTATCGACAAAATTCACTCTATCAACTCCAAAAACTTTTATGAAACCAATGCCGTTTTCAAAACTTCGTCCATAGTTTCGACCGGCACGAATTTTAATTTTTTGCGCACACTTTCCGGAATGTCCTCAATATCCGGCGTGTTGTCTTTCGGCAAAATTATCGTGTTCATTCCTTCGCGATAAGCCGCCAAAACTTTTTCCTTCAATCCGCCGATCGGCAGAACATTTCCGCGCAAAGTGATTTCGCCGGTCATGGCAACGTCACTGCGGACTTTCTTTTTTGTCAATGCGGAAAACATGGCGGTAGCGATTGTAATTCCCGCACTGGGGCCGTCTTTCGGAACGGCACCTTCGGGAACGTGAACATGAATATCGTTTTTCTCGTAAAAATCTTCGTCAAGTTTTTTGGCAACGTCTTTTCTGCTGCGAATGTAAGTCAAGCCGGCTTGAGCCGATTCCTGCATTACGTCGCCGAGCTGTCCGGTCAAAAGCAATTTTCCTTTGCCGCGCAAAACTATTGCCTCCGTCGGCAAAATATCCCCGCCGACTTCCGTCCAAGCCATGCCGGTGGAAACTCCTATTTGAGGTTTCTTTTCGGCGCGGGTCTGCAAAAATTTCGGACGACCGATAAAGTCGTTTAAATTTTTTGTCGTAATTTTTACCGCACCTTCATGACCGGCAACAACTTTACGCGCCGCCTTTCGACAAGCACGACCGATAATTCTTTCAAGTTCGCGAACGCCCGATTCCCGCGTATATTCGGCAATAATTTCCTCAACAACGCCCTTGCAGAAAATAACGCCGTCCTCTTTCAAGCCGTTTTCTTCCTTTTGCTTGCGAATCAAATATCTTTTTGCAATTTCAAGTTTCTCAACTTCCGTATAACTTGAAAGATTTATGACCTCCATGCGATCCCGCAAAGGTTTCGGAATTGTCGAAAGATTGTTTGCCGTGACAATCCACAAAATTTTTGAAAGGTCGAAGGGCAAGTCAATGTAATGGTCGCTGAAGGTATTGTTCTGCGCGGGGTCGAGAACTTCCAAAAGTGCGGCGGAAGGATCGCCGCTGTAGCCGTCACGCCCGAGCTTATCCACTTCATCAAGCAGGAAAACCGGATTGTTTGAACCGGCCTTGCTCAACCCCTGAATAATTCTGCCGGGCATTGCGCCGACATATGTGCGCCGGTGTCCGCGAATTTCCGCCTCATCGCGAATACCGCCCAAAGATGCGCGAACAAACTTTCTGCCCATTGCCCGCGCAACGGAAGATGCAAGAGAAGTTTTGCCGACACCCGGAGGTCCCACAAGACACAAAATCGGCGCGGGCTTGTCGGTTGTCAAAGCCTTGACGGCAAGAAAATCCAAAATTCTCTCCTTGACTTTTTTCAAGCCGTAATGATCTTCGTCCAAAACTTTTGCCGCCGCATCAATATCTTTTGAGTCCTCGGTCGAAATTCTCCAGGGAAGTTCGAGCAAAAGTTCAATGTAAGTGCGGATAACGCCGCTTTCCATTGACATTCCGGGTATTTTTTCCATGCGTCCGAGTTCTTTTTCGATCACCTTTTTAACTTCGTCCGGATAATCGCCCTTTTTCAAAGTTTCGCGATAATCGGCGACTTCTTCGGAAAGGTCTTCGTCTTCGCCGAGTTCTTTGTGAATCGCCCGTATTTGTTCACGCAAATAATGCTCCCGTTGCAATTTCTCCATTTGACTGCGGACGCGTTGACCGATATTAAATTCCATTTGCAGAACTTCAAGTTCCCGCGCCAAAATGGCATAAAGTTTTTCAAGACGCTTTTCAACGTCCAAACATTCAAGAAGTTCCTGTTTGACTTCCGGCTTTAAATTCAAATGACTTGTGATTAAATCGGCAAGCCGCCCTATATCCTCCAAAATCGTGACGGCTATAAAAGTTTCGGAAGGGATACGCTTGCTGAGTTTTACCCATTCTTCAAATTCGTGAACGACCCCGCGAACGAGAGCCTCAAGTTGCATCGAATCCGTCCACGAATCCTGATGAACTTCGACATCGGCTTCGGTATAACTTTCAAATTCGCGCCAGCCGGTCATAACGCCGCGAGTAATTCCTTCAACCAAAACGCGAACATTTCCATCCGGCAATTTTATGACCTGCCGAATTTCGGCGACAGTCCCGACTTTGTAAAGGTCTTCGGTTTTAGGAGATTCGTCGTCAACATCTTTTTGAGTAGTCAAAAAAATTCGACGATCTTCGACCATTGCCGCTTCAAGCGCATTGATCGAACTTTCCCTTCCCACATCCAAGTGCATTATCATATTCGGAAAAACCGTTATGCCCCGCAAAGGCACAAGCGGCAGATTAGCCATATCGGGCATGTCAATTCCCTCCCCGTTACTTATTCCGTTCCGTCAAATATTTTCTTTTCATCCGGCATTTTCCCTTGAATTTCATGCGATCCGAAAATTTCTTCTTTCGTCCGGAAATGTTTCGTTTATCTTAGTCGATTCTTCTATCGTACGGTTTTTCTGCCGGAAATACGAAAAATTTTAAACATTATAGTTTATCATTCAAAATTTTTCAAAAAAATTTTTTATCTCTCATATCCTCC
>CAJOPK010000139.1 GCA_905236255.1 uncultured Selenomonadaceae bacterium
CAACCGATTCCGGCAATAAGTTTTTGCGGGATTAAATTCAACTTTGTATTTCCCGCCGTCAAAAAAACTTCCTCGCCGCGCAAAACGGCGGAATTGATTATTTTGATTGCGTCTTTGGGTTCCGGTTTTAATCCCAAACGCCCGGCAAAAGAATCCGCCGAAAATTTTTCCTCAACGTCCGTTGCCGTCGTTATCACCGGATTTGCGGAAAGTTTTTCGGCAATTTTTATCGTCAATTCATTTGCCCTTCCCACATGACCGCTCAAAAGGCTGATGACATTTCGACCGCGCTCGTCAATCACAATAACCGCCGGGTCTTCCAATTTGTTTGAAATCAAAGGCGCGATGGTCCTGACGACAATTCCGGTTGCACAAACAAATATCAATGCATCAAATTTTGAAAAGATTTCCGAAACAAAATCCTTCAGCTTTTCAAAATCTCTGCCTTTAAAAAAAATTTGACCGCCGATTTTTTCGGCAAGTTCAAATCCTTTTTCGGTCAATGCAAGGACGGCAATTCTCATAACTTTGCCTTTCTGAAACCGTGACTGAACGTGGGAGAATACAATTTTGATTTTTCATATACTTCCGATTCGCAATCCAAACAATAACCGACGATTATAAGAGCGGTTCGATCTATTTTGTTTTCGCTGACCGATTCGGAAATTGTTTCGAGAGTTCCCCGCAAAATTTTTTCGTTCGGTTGAGATGCTCTGTAAACAACCGCAACCGGAGTATCTTTTGAAAATCCGCCTTGAATCAAATCCGAAACTACTTTATCAATCAAGTTTACGGACAAAAATATACACATCGTGGATTTATGCCGGGCAAGATTTTTCAAAGATTCGCGATCCGGAACCGGAGTTCTTCCGCCCTGTCTTGTGAGTATTACCGTCTGCGAAATTCCCGGCAAAGTGTATTCGGCTTTTAAAGCCGCCGCCGCCGCCAAAAATGAACTTACGCCCGGAATTATTTCAAAATCTATTCCGCGTTTCTCAAATTCGTCCATCTGCTCCCGGATTGCGCCGTAAATTGCCGGATCTCCCGTGTGAAGTCTTACCGTCATTTTTCCGGATTTTTCCGCCTTTTCTATAACTCGTATAACCTCGTCAAGTGTCATTTGTGCGGAATTGTGAACTTCGACATCGGGACGGCAAAGTTGCAAAAGTTCCGGATTGACCAGAGAGCCGGCATAAATCACCACGTCCGCCGTCCGCAAAATTTTTTGTCCCTTGACCGTTATCAATTCGGGATCTCCGGGTCCCGCTCCCACTATATAAACCATTTTTTTCTCCTTAACTTTTTAAATTTGTCTTACGCCCTTTTTAATTTCGCAAAACGTCATAATCGCTGAATTTCGGGCGCAGGTTGTAAATCATTTTCATGACCGCCGCGCAAAGTTTTTCCGGATCGTGTCTGCCCGGTTCTTTTTCGCTGACCAAATCCGCCTTGACCAATCCCATTCCCATAGCGTTTATCTTGTCCTCGTCAATTTCCACCGGCTTTGAATTTTCAACTTCTCCGACAATCGGCGCGGAATTTACCAAAACATAATCGATTACGCCGGCACCGGCATGATCCAAAATTGCCTTTGCATGAGCGGACGCGGTGTAATTGTCGGTTTCGCCGGGCTGGGTCATCACGTTGCAAATATAAATTTTTATTGCCCGCGTTTTTTTTAAGGCCTGCGGGATTCCCTCAACCAAAAGATTCGGCATTATGGAAGTATAAAGACTTCCGGGTCCCAAAATTATCGCGTCGGCGGATTCTATTGCCTCAATGGCTGAAGGAACTGCCGGAACTTTTTTCGGAAAAAGTTTTACGCGACGAATTTTTTTGCGCGCCTCCGGAATTTGAGATTCCCCTTCGACAATCGTCCCGTCCTGCATGACCGCATCAAGTCTTACGTGTTCTTTGCTTGCCGGCAAAACACGACCTTTAACCGCCAAAACTTTTGAAGATTCCTGCAAAGCCGTTTCCATGTCGCCGGTGACTTCATTCATGGCGGCAATAAAAAGATTTCCGAAACTGTGACCGGCAAGCGCGGTATTTCCTTCAAAACGATATTGAAAAAGTTTTTCCATCAAAGGCTCGGTATCGGCAAGGGCAACAAGACAATTTCGCAAATCGCCCGGCGGAATTATTCCCAATTCTTCCCGAAGTCTGCCGGAACTTCCGCCGTCGTCGGCAACCGTCACTATTGCCGAAACATTGCTTGTCGAAGATTTTATGCCGCGCAAAAGTACCGAAAGTCCGTGACCGCCGCCTATTACCGCAACAACCGGCCCGCGCTCCAATTTTCTCTTTTCGTAAATCAAATCGACAAGCGCTTCCGAATTGTCCGGCAACAAAACCGCAATAACCGAACGAATTATCATTCGCGTTGACCAAAGCATTAAAAAAATTCCGACGGCAACGACGACAATTCCGACGACCGTCGAAAACATATAATTGTAACTTCCGAAAGTCGAATAGACGAGCCGAAAAATTTCTTCCTCAACCAGATCAAGATATTTATAATTAAATACAAGTGCCGTGCCTATACTGACCATGAGAACGCCGATTGCAAAGAGCAAAAGCCGACGTTTGAATTTCATGCCGGGATATAACCACTTCAAAAGATGAATCATTTTTTCAAAATCTCAACTTTCCGGTTGCAAATGCTCCCAAACGTCATTTTTCATTAAATCGCGATGTTCAAGCCTGACCGCATAACCTTTTTTCGCAAGCAAATCAAAAATATGTTTTGCGACAAAAACGCTTCTGTGCATGCCGCCGGTACAGCCGACCGCAATTACAAATTGACTTTTGCCTTCCTTTACATATTGCGGAACAAGAAAATCAACCAAAGAATCAAGCCGCTTCAAAAAGTCTTGAGTGACCGGTTTTTCTTCGATATAAGCCGAAACTTCCGGAACCGTGCCGCTCTTGTGCCGCAGATTTTCAATGTAAAAGGGATTGGGCAAAAATCGAACGTCCAAAACCATATCCGCATCAAGCGGCATACCGAATTTAAATCCGAAAGACAAAACCGAGATGTTCATAATATCGCCTTCCGGATTTCCGAAGAGCCGGTTGAGTTTTTCACGCAATTCGGATTTTGCCAGATCGGAAGTGTCGATAATGTAAGTGGATTTACTGCGGACACTTTCAAGCCGTGCCCTTTCCTTTGTCACACCGTCGGAAATTCTTGACGACGGAGCCATCGGATGACGGCGGCGGGTTTCCTTATATCTGCGAATGATTGCGTTGTCCGATGCGTCCATGAAAAGCATTTCGTAATCCCGGTTGTTTTTGTCCATTTCGTCCAAAACGTGAATCAAATCGTCGAAAAATTCCCGGCTGCGGGTATCGACGACGAAAACCACCCGGTTGACCTGACCGGAAGAATGAGAACAGAGTTCGACAAATTTCGGGATAAAAACCGGCGGGAGATTGTCCACGCAAAAATATCCCAAGTCCTCCAAAAATCTGCAGGCTTGAGTTTTTCCGCCGCCGGACATTCCGGTAACTATGATTATTCGCGACTTGTCGGAAAAGTTTCCGTTTTCTTCCCCGTCAATGTTTGAAGTTTCATTTATTTCAATTTCGGGAGAAAGATTTTTTTCTTCCATATACAAAACACCGTCCTCCAAAAAGTCCCCGCCAATACGCTTTTGTCGGGCTCAAAAGTTTTATCGACCGAAATTTTTGCGTCAAGTTGCAAATTATAAATTCATACGTTGGGGAAATTCTATCAAAGAGTTTATGGGAATGCAACGATTTTACCAATCCGATTCTTCTTCCGGATAATAAGGCTCCGGTTCCGGCGGATAAAGAACGTTGAAAACATATTCAAAAATGTATCCGGAAGAATTTTGTTTGCTTACCGGCATATCGGCACGCTTTCCGATTATCCCGTAATACCAGTTGTCATTTCGCCGGTGAAAATTCAGGCGGCTTGTATTTGAAACATCTCCGTCAAAAATTACGTCAATAACCGTTACATCAAAACCTTCATCGTCCGGGTGTTTTTCGATTGAAGTGTCTTCAATGTAAACACTCGCATTTTTGTTGCTCCATACCCATATATGCTCGGCACTTGCCGGAGAAACAAGAGAAAAAATTATCGTCAACGTCAACAAAATTTTTTTCAAAACAATTCCCCCGCTTTCAATGTCAAAAGTCCGGCAACCGCGCAAATCACCAAAAATACCAAAGCCGCCGAAAAATCACGGCTTTTGAATTTTAATTCTTTCATGTGAGTTCGTCCGGTTCCTCCCCGATAACATCGCGCCTCCATCGCCGTTGCAAGATCGTCCGCCCTTCTGAAACTTGACAGGAACAGCGGCACCAAAACCGGCACAAAGGATTTCATGCGCTTTAAAATATTTCCCGATTCAAAATCCGCGCCGCGTGATTTTTGTGCTTTGATTATCCTGTCCGTTTCCTCAATCAAAGTCGGAACAAATCTTAACGCTATGGTCATCATCATTGCCAATTCATGGGCGGGCACTCCGAATTTTGAAAGGGGGGACAAAAGTTTTTCGGTTGCGTCGGTTAATTGTATGGGGGAAGTCGTGAAAGTCAGCAGACTTGACAAAACTATCAAAAGTATCAATCGAAGGCTTATCAAAATTCCGAATTTTATTCCTTCGACGGTTACGTTGAATATAAAGATTTTTGCCAAAACTTCACCGTCGTGACTTACGAAATGTATCAGCAGGGTAAATAAAATTATCCAAGTCAGCGGTTTCAAAGACTTTAAAATTGTCATCGGCGGAATTTCGGACACAAAAACAAGCGCGACGACAACAATCGTCAAAAAGCCGAAAGCCGCCGGGCCGTCCGCCAAAAAAATCAAAATCATTGTCGCGAAAAGCAAAATTATTTTTGTTCGCGGATCAAGCCGGTGAATTGGCGATTCGCCGGGAAAAAATTGTCCGAGTGTTACGTCTTGTAATGTTATCTTCCTGCAGTCCTTTCAAAAAAACTTATGCCGCAAGCCGTTCCTTTTCTTCTTCTTCATATTGTTCCCAATCGAACGGAATATATTTTTTGCACTTTATGCGACCGATTGCGACGCTGTCCGGATTAACGCCGTATTGGTTGAGATAATCGACCATCGCATCTTCCGCGCTTCCGTAAACTCCCGCGAGCGGACAATCTTTAAGCATTGTGTACTCATCGCCGCCCTGCGTCAGGAAACTGCTCAATGCAAGGGTATAAGTTTTGTTTTCGTCAATGGGAGCGTTGTCAACGTAAATTGCACCGACGCGACTTCCGGCGGGTTTATCCGGATCAAATTCAAAAGTCATTCCGCTGACCTGCAAAAATCCTCCGAACGGAGCCGGATAAGCCTTAACCGAATTTTCGAGCATTTCGCGGATGGTCTTGCCGTCAATCTTTATAACGTCAACGCTGTTTCCGAAGGGGAAAATTTGCATAATGTCGCCGTAAGTCACATCGCCTTCCGGAATTTGACCGCGAATACCGCCGCCGTTTATTACGGCAATATCGGCATCGGTATAATTTCTGAAAGCGTCCGCGCAGAGATTTCCGAGTTCCGTATCTTCGCGACGAATTTTAAGCTGATCGCTCGGATAGGAGAAATTGCTGTATGTCAAAATCTTTGCAAAAAATTCTTTGCTCATGTTTTCGGCATTTTCGATTTCGCCGAGAACTTCCTTATCCGGAGCGGGTACGGCAATTTTCAAGTCATCGGAATAAAGCAAATTCGCCTCTTTCGATACGATTTTTTTCTTCTCAACTTCAATCGTCACCATTCCGAGTTTGTTCCCGTGATAACCGGCTTGAACGATGAGAGTATCTCCGACTTTGATTCCGTGCGGCAATTCGGTATGGCTGTGACCGTCAACGATCAGATCAATTCCGGGAACTTCCCGCGCAATTTTGTCGGAAGTAAATTCGGAACCGGGTTCCACGCCGATATGCGAAAGAGCGATCAAAACGTCACATTTCGAGCGCAATTTTTTTACCATATCCCTTGAAACTTCAATCGGATTGTTTATGTTTATGTCGTTTATCATTTTGGGAGCGACCTTGAAAAGAGTTTCCGGTGTGGTCAATCCGAACACGCCGACTTTAATACCCTTGAATTTAAAAATTTTGTACGGTTCAAAAACCAATTTGCCGGTGTCTTTGTATGTGACGTTTGCCGAAAGCATCGGAAAATTCAAAAGTTCCGAAAGTTTCTTCAGTCTTTCCGTCCCGTAATTGAAGTCGTGGTTTCCGGGAGTCATCGCGTCGTAACCGGCAAAGTTCATTATCGGAACCATATTCAAACCCTGATTTATGTTTATTACCGGTTGTCCGTGAAAAGTATCGCCGGCATCAAACCAAAGCGTAGCTTCGTCAGTTTTTTTGAAGTCCCTGACGATTGCAGCCGTTTGTGCAATTCCGATACTTCTTCCGTCGGCATCACCCGCTTTTATTCTTCCGTGAATGTCGTTTGTGTGAAAGATTATCAATTTTTGAGCGTCCGCAACATTTCCGGTCATCAAAAATATTGCGACAAGCATCAATCCGAAAATTCCCTTCAAACCCCTTTTCATTTAAAAATTCCCCTCCCAAAAAATTTTGTCGAATATTTTCGTTAAATTCCGGATTTTTCCTGCAAAACGGCTTTTTTCCGGATTTCAAAAATTATGGACAATCGCGCCGGGATAAAATATAATTTCGCCGGAAAAAATTTTGAAAGAGGTGACTCAAAATTAAAGTTTTTAAAAATGACTGGGCGGAATTGCTTGACGGCGAACTTGAACAACCTTATTACAAGGAATTGAAAAAATTTTTAATCGGCGAATATCGATCTCAAAAAATTTATCCGGATATGTACGATATTTTCAACGCGCTTCATTTTACAAGTTATGCCGATACGAAAGTCGTAATTTTGGGGCAGGATCCCTATCATGAACCGGGTCAGGCACACGGCTTGAGTTTTTCGGTTTTGCCGGGAGTAAAGCCGCCGCCTTCTCTTGAAAATATTTTTAAAGAATTACATTCGGATTTGGGTTGCAAAATTCCGGAAACCGGTTGCTTAAAATCTTGGGCGGATCGGGGAGTTTTGCTTTTGAACACCGTTTTGACGGTTCGGGCTCATGCGGCAAATTCTCATCGCGGAAAGGGTTGGGAAATTTTTACCGACAAAATAATACGGCTTTTAAACGAACACGAAAAGCCGATTGCATTTATTTTGTGGGGAAGACCCGCACGGGCAAAAAAAACTTTGATAACAAATCCGAAACATTTTATCGTCGAATCCGCTCATCCGAGTCCTCTTTCCGCATTTAACGGATTTTTCGGAAGTCGTCCGTTTTCCCGCGTAAACAATTTTTTGATTTCCGTCGGAGAAAAACCCGTCGATTGGCAGATTTAACGACAGCGGTTTTACTATAAAAGCCCCGCAACAACTTGCGAGGCGTTAATTTCGATGGAGCCGACTGTCAGACTCGAACTGACGACCTGCTCATTACGAATGAGCTGCTCTACCAACTGAGCCAAGCCAGCAAAATAAATGGTGCCGAAGGCCGGACTCGAACCGGCACGTTGTTGCCAACGGCAGATTTTGAGTCTGCTGCGTCTGCCAATTCCGCCACTTC
>CAJOPK010000140.1 GCA_905236255.1 uncultured Selenomonadaceae bacterium
GAAAATAATAAATTTGTTAATGAATTTTAATATTTTTATCGTTTTTCATAACATTTCGGGAATCTCCTTTGTGCAGCCGATACTCACATCAAGCATGACACAAACGGAGGTTTTTTCGTTTTTTTGTAACGAATGTATTGCGATTCTCCGGTTAAACGCCCGGCTGCAACGAAAAAATTTGACATTAAAATTCGTAAAGTTTAAAATATGCGCAGAATAGTCTGAAAATTTTTTTGAGGGAGGCGCAATATGAAACGAATTTTTTTGGAGAACCCGATTGACGAAGAAATTGTCATAAGCGGGAAAGACGCACATCATTTGGCTTATTCCCTTCGAGCCAAAAAAGGAGATCGCATCGTTGCCGTCGATAAAAACGGCAATAACGCACTCATTGAACTTGTCGATTTCGGAAAAGATTCAATCAAGGCAAAATGTGTCGGGGAGATCAATACCGACGAAAATTTTGAAGAGTCGGAACTTCCCGAAACAAACGGGGAGAAAGTTTTTTCAAGGCACATTACCCTTGCCGATTGCCTTCCAAAACAAAACAAATTTGATGACATTGTCGAAAAAGCCACCGAACTCGGCGCGGATAAAATTGTCCCGCTGATTTCGGATCATACGATTGCCCGTCCGGGAGTAAATCGGGAAGCCTCAAAAATGGATCGTTGGGCGCGTGTCGCAAAAAGTGCGGCGGAACAGTGTGCAAGAAACACTTTGCCGGAAATCGGGAAAATTGTCGAATTGAAAGATTGGCTCAACGAAATTGCGCCGAAAATCGCCCGTTTCGGGAAAGATGCCGGAAGAGTGCGCAACAAAAAATTTGACGGCGCGGATACCCTTTTGCTTTTCTGCAACGAACGCGAAGAGGACTCTCTGACTTTGCACAATGTCCTGCAGGAATACAAAAATCGCAAGTGCAACAAAAATATTATAATTTTGATCGGGCCGGAAGGAAGTTTTTCGGATCGGGAAGTCAGGGATATTTTGGCTTGCGGCGGTGTGAGCGTCAGTTTGGGAAATACGATTTTGAAAACGGACACGGCGGCAATTTCCGCTTTGTCCATCATTCGGTACGAGTTGAGCAGGTGAAAATTTGAAAGTCGCTTTTTATACTTTGGGTTGCAAGGTCAATCAATACGAAACGGAAGCCATGAGCAAACTTTTTGAATCGGCGGGATATGAAATTTCTCCGGAATCGGAAACCGCCGATGTCGTCGTCGTCAATACTTGCACGGTGACAGGTCCCGGTTCTCAAAAATCCCGGCAGATTATCAGAAAATCCGCACGGGCAAACAAGAATTCAATCTTGGTCGTCGTCGGCTGTTATTCGCAAAACAATCCGGACGAGGTTGCAAAAATTGACGGCGTTGACATTGTTATCGGGACAAAGGACAGATCAAAAATTGTCGAACTTGTCGAAACGGCTTTAAAAAATCGCGGTCAAAAAATTCAAAGGGTCGGCGATGTCGGCGATCTTCACGAATTTGAAGAATTGCCGCACGCTCCGCACAGGACACGGGCTTTTTTGAAGATTGAGGACGGCTGCGACAATTTTTGTTCTTACTGCATAATTCCTTACGTTCGCGGGCGTGTTCGTTCCAGAAGTCCGGAAAGCATCCGGCGCGAATGTATGGAACTCAAAAATTCCGGCTACAGGGAAATTGTTTTGACCGGTATTCATATGGGAGCTTACGGGCGCGATTTTAAAAACGGGACAACTCTTGTCGATGCCGTCAAAATTGTTTTGAATACGGCAAAACCGAAAAGACTCCGGCTCGGTTCCATCGAATCGGTCGAAATGAGCGAAGAGTTGATACATTTGATAAAAAAGGATCCGCGAATTTGCAATCATGTGCATTTGCCTTTGCAATCCGGCAGTGATGAAATTTTGAAGGCAATGCACCGACCTTACACAAAGAAACAATTTTCGGATTTGGTTTTCCGGCTTTTCGACGAAATTCCGGATATTTCAATCGGGACGGATTTAATTGTCGGATTTCCCGGCGAAACGGACGAACTTTTTGAAGAAACCGTCGAATTTTTGGACTCTCTGCCGCTTTCAAAAATTCACGTTTTCCCGTATTCTTTGCGGGAAGGGACTTTGGCGGCAACGATGAAAAATCAAATTGACGCGAAAACCAAAAAAAGACGCGTCGCCCGGATTTTGGAAATTGCCGAAATCAAAACGGAAATTTTTATCGGAAGTTATATTAACAGAACGGTTGAAATAATTGCCGAAACAAATACCGACGGAATGTTTGACGGATTGACGAAAAATTACATTCGGGTATTTGCTCCGGAAGACGGCAAAGTCAAACCCGGCGATTTTGTGAAAGTCAAAATTTACGGATTAAACAAAGACGGATTGACGGGATATTTTGTTTGATTGATACGCAGTCAGATACGGCTGACTTACCAAAGCCGGTTAAGTCCGCAAGTTGTCAAACGGACTGCACTCGACGAGTGACTCACAAAACTTTCGGTGTTTTTTCACAAAGACCTTGCTTGGTTCCCGCATAGTGCCTTTGCACAACCTTACGAAGTGTGCCGATTTTAGGTGTTTTTTTGTGTCAATTCCTCTCCCGGTTAAAACCTGAAGAGGAATTGACACAATCTGATTGAAATATAATTTCGGCTGTGATATTCTTGAAAAAATTTAACGGGGAGGAATTGAACAGTTGGAGAAAAGTTATAAAAACTCGTAAAAAGTTGGTAAAATTTTGGCTTGAAATTTGTTGCCGATTTTGATAAAATTCAAAAAAATAAAAAGTTGGCGGTAAAGGCAATGATGAAGTCGTACAAAGTGATGTTGTGTCCGAATAAAGAACAACGCACAAGACTTTTTCAATTCGCCGGAACATCAAGA
>CAJOPK010000141.1 GCA_905236255.1 uncultured Selenomonadaceae bacterium
AAAAGGAGAAAATTTAAATGATAACCGTTGAGGATATCCTCGAAACAAACAGAATGATAACCGAAAACAAACTTGACGTTCGCACCATCACAATGGGAATTTCTCTGCGCGATTGTGCCCATCCCAATCTTGAATCTTTTTGTCGAAATGTTTACGACAAAATCACCAAGACGGCGGAATTTTTGGTAAAGACCGGAGAAGAAATTGAGGCGGAGTACGGCGTGCCGATAATCAACAAAAGAATTTCCGTCACTCCGATTGCGATTGCGGCGGAATCCTGCAAGACCGACAGTTACGTTCCCGTCGCCGAAATTCTGGACAAGGCAGCAAAAGAAGTGGGAGTAAATTTTATCGGCGGTTTCGGCGCGCTTGTCGAAAAGGGTTTTACCAAAGGCGACAGGATTTTGCTTGAATCAATTCCTCAAGCTCTCGCCTCAACCGACATTGTCTGCAGTTCCGTCAATCTTGCCTCCACAAAGGCCGGGATAAATATGGACTGCGTAAGGGAAGCCGGAGAAATTATCAAGCGCACGGCCGAACTTACACGCGACCAAAATGCGATCGGCTGTGCAAAACTTGTGTTTTTCGCAAATGCGCCCGGCGACAATCCGTTCATGGGCGGGGCTTTTCACGGAGTAAGCGAAGCCGATGTCGTCATAAACGTCGGGGTAAGCGGGCCGGGTGTCGTAAAGCACGCGCTTGAAGATTTGAAAGGCGCGAATTTTACCGAAATTGCCGAAACGATCAAAAAGACCGCTTTTAAAATTACGCGTGTCGGTCAACTCGTCGCCATGGAAGCGTCGCGCCGGCTCGGCGTTCCTTTCGGAATTATAGATCTTTCGCTGGCACCGACCCCCGCCGTCGGTGATTCCGTCGCAAGAATTTTGGAGGAAATGGGTCTGGAATCCTGCGGCGCACCGGGAACGACCGCCGCTCTTGCACTTTTAAACGATGCGGTAAAAAAAGGCGGTCTTATGGCAAGTTCTCATGTCGGGGGATTGAGCGGCGCATTTATTCCGGTCAGTGAAGATGAAGGAATGATTGCGGCGGTCGAATCCGGAAGTCTGTCGATTGAAAAACTTGAAGCAATGACCTGCGTCTGCAGTGTGGGGCTTGACATGATAGCCGTTGCCGGCGATGTGAGTGCGGCGACTTTGAGCGGAATTATTGCCGATGAAGCGGCAATAGGTGTCGTCAACAACAAAACGACGGCGGTCAGGATTATTCCGGTTCCCGGCGCGAAAATCGGCGATTCCGTCGAATACGGCGGACTTTTGGGTCATGCTCCGGTAATTCCCGTGAAAAATAATTGGAGTTCCGAAGCCTTTATTGCACGGGGCGGACGTATTCCGGCACCGCTCAGAAGTTTGACGAATTAACCGGACAGATTTTGAGAGTCGAAAATTTTTTACTTTTGGGAGTGATGATTTTGCTTACAAATGCGCCGAGAGGTACAAAGGACATTTTGCCGGACAAGGTCGGCGAATGGGTGAAACTTGAAAAAAATATTCGCGAAATTTGCGGGCGTTTCGGTTATGAAGAAATCCGCACGCCGATTTTTGAACACACGGAACTTTTTCAACGCGGAATAGGTGAAGGCACCGACGTTGTCGATAAGGAAATGTATACCTTCACGGATCGCGGGGATCGTTCGATAACCCTGCGCCCGGAAAATACCGCTTCCGTCGTCCGTGCTTATCTTCAGAACAAACTTTACGCAAACGGCGGTCTTGTGAAACTTTTTTACACCGGGTCAATGTTTCGTTATGACAGACCGCAAGCCGGCAGACTTCGCGAATTTCATCAGTTCGGCGTTGAGGCACTCGGAGAAAAAAATCCGGCTGTCGATGCCG
Source organism: uncultured Selenomonadaceae bacterium (assembly GCA_905236255.1). GTDB lineage: Bacteria > Bacillota > Negativicutes > Selenomonadales > Selenomonadaceae > Quinella. The sequence continues at coordinate 1,854 of CAJOPK010000141.1, forward strand.
AAGTCATTTTGCTTGCTTACAATTTTTTGACCGGCTTGGGACTTAAAGAACTTGAACTCAAAATAAATACCGTCGGCTGTCCGAATTGTCGCCCGGTTTACCGGCAAAAACTCAAAGAATATTTTGGGGAACATACCGACGAACTTTGCGGAGATTGTCGTTCGCGTCTGGAAAAAAATCCGATGAGAATTTTGGATTGCAAAGTTGACGGCGGAAAAGAATTTATGGAAGATGCGCCGAAAATCAAAGACTGCCTTTGTGACGATTGCCGGGAACATTTCGACAAAGTTCAGGATTTTCTCCGGGCGGCGGGCGTAAGTTTTGAAATTGACAACAAACTTGTTCGCGGGCTTGATTATTACACAAAGACCGCTTTTGAAATTCGTTACACTCCGCTCGGTGCTCAGTCTGCGGTTGCCGGCGGCGGTCGTTATGACGGATTGATTGAGGAAATCGGCGGCGCACCTACTCCGGCCGTAGGTTTTGCGGCGGGTATCGAAAGAATTTTGATTGCGCTTGAAAGTCAAAATTTGATTGAAAACGATTCCAAAAATCCGGACGCTTTCATTGTAACCGGCGGCGATGAGGCGGAAATTCACGGTTTTAAGCTGATGAACGATTTGAGATTGAAGGGTTTTTCGATTTCGGCGGATTTTGCCGGCAGAAGTTTTAAAGCTCAAATGAAACAGGCTGCAAAGTCCGGCGCGAAATTTGCCCTGATAATCGGCGAAGATGAAGTTTCTTCTTCAACCGTCACCGTCAAAAATCTTGAAACTTCCGAGCAGAAAAATATTCCGGTTGCGGAAGTCGAAAATTGTTTGAGGTAAAGTATCTTGAAAAGTTTTCCGAGAGTCATAATTGCCGCAGTTTCAAGCGGTTCCGGCAAAACGACTGTTACCGCCGGAATTATTGCCGCCTTGAAAAATCGCGGCTTAAAAGTTCAGCCTTACAAAATAGGCCCGGATTACATTGATCCGGGCTTTCATGAAATTGCGTCGGGAGTGCCGGTTCACAATCTTGACGCTTTTCTTGTCGGCAAAGAAAATATCGAAAAAATTTTTACTTCGACTTTCGGCGATGCGGATATTGCAATTATCGAAGGAGTCATGGGACTTTACGACGGCGGGCGCGGCGGAATAAGTTCGACGGCGGAAATTTCAAAAATTTTAAACGCTCCGGTAATTTTGATTATCGACGCAAAAAGTATGGGAACTTCCGCTGCGGCGATTGCTTTGGGCTTTCGCGAATTTGACGGGGAAGTAAATTTTGCCGGAGTAATTTTAAATCGCGTCGGTTCCGAAAGTCATGCAAAGATGATTTTCGATGCGCTTGAAAAACTTGAAATAAAATGTTTCGGCGCGGTCAAAAGAAATCCGGAATTTACAATGCCGGAAAGACATTTGGGACTTGTTCCGACTGCCGAAAACAATTTCAAAGAAATAATCGAAAAAATTTCCGTCGGCATATCTTCCGAATTAAATCTTGACGAAATTTTAAAAATTGCAAATTCCGCCAAGCCTTTAAATTTTGAAAAAAATATTTCCGTCAAAAAAAATCCGGTCGCAAAAATCGGAATTGCACACGATGAAGCCTTCAATTTTTATTATCCGGAAAGTTTGAAGGAACTTGAAAATTTCGGCGCGGAATTGATTTTTTTCTCCCCGCTGAATGATGAAGATTTGCCGCCGGTTGACGGATTGATTTTCGGCGGCGGCTTTCCGGAAATGTTTGCCGAAAGACTTGAAAGAAACAAAAAGATTCGCCGGGCAGTTTTTGATGCCGCAAATTCCGGCATGCCGATTTTCGCCGAGTGCGGCGGGTTTATGTATTTGACGGAAAGTCTTAAAAATTTTGAAGGAAAAATTTTTGAAATGTGCGGCGTTATTCCGGGCAGTGCCGAGATGACCGAAAAACTTCAGACCGTCGGATATATTGAGGCAAATTTGATTCGGGATTGTGTTATCGGAAAAACCGGAGATAAAATCCGGGCGCATGAATTTCATTTTTCGGAAAAAATCGGCGGTTCCGGCAAAGAAATTTTTGACTGCACCAAAATCCGAACGGGCAAAAAATATCTTGCCGGATTTTCCGAAAAAAATGTCGTCGCCTCTTACCTGCACATTCATTTTTCCGGCTGTACTTTTGCGGCGAAAAATTTTGTCGAAGCCTGCAAAAAATTTTCAAAGGATTGTAATATTTTGTGATAGAATTAACCCGAAAATTTTTTCCGGAACTTAATTTCTTGGAGGGAAATTTAATGACTCAATTTGACAAGCGAAACATCAGCATGATGACAGATTTTTACGAAATGACAATGGCAAACGGTTATTTCACGAGCGGCGGCAGAGATACCAAAGTCGTTTTTGACGTTTTCTATCGGCGCAATCCGGACAACGGCGGCTTTGCAATTTTCGCCGGATTGGAGCAGGTTATCGAATATCTCGAAAATATGACTTTTGAGGAAGAGGACATCAAATATCTCCGTTCGCAGGGAATTTTCGACGAAGAGTTTTTGAAATTCCTTGAAACCTTCCGATTTACCGGCGACATTTACGCATTCCCGGAAGGCACGGTAATGTATCCGAACGAGCCCTTTATGACGGTCGTTGCAAATCTTATCGACGCTCAACTTATCGAAACGGCGATTTTGGCGCAGGTCAATCATCAATCGTTGATTGCAACAAAGGCGCGCAGGATCGTTCGGGCGGCGGAAGGTCGTCTTGTTTCCGATTTCGGAGCGCGTCGGGCTCACAACATGGATGCGGCGACTTACGGAGCGCGGGCGGCTTATATCGGCGGTGTCAACGGGACGGCTACGGTTTCCGCCGGTCAAATGTTCGGTATTCCCGTCAACGGGACGATGGCTCACAGCTGGGTTATGTTTTTTCCGAATGAATATGAAGCTTTCAAGCGTTACGCCGAACTTTATCCGGATTCCGCAACTTTTTTGGTCGATACTTACGACGTTGTTCACAGCGGTATCCCCAACGCGATTAAAGTTGCAAAGGAAGTCCTTGAACCTGCCGGAAAACGCTTGAAGGGTATTCGGATAGATTCCGGCGACCTTGCCTATCTTTCAAAAAAAGTTCGCAAGATGTTGAATGAGGCCGGACTGGACGATTGTAAAATCGTAGTGTCAAACAGCCTTGACGAATTTACTATAACTTCACTTTTGAAACAGGGCGCGGAAATTGATTCTTTCGGCGTGGGTGAAAGACTTATAACCGCAAAATCCGAGCCGGTTTTC